>JAKAKY010000023.1 GCA_021824365.1 Bacteroidota bacterium
TTTTAAGCAATGTGTAAATTTTACATGGGTAAAAAAATTGAAATTATAGGTAAGGCAGTAATTTTGAAGTTAATTTTTTAGCATGTATACTCCGAAGAATATTCATACCCTTTCCCATTTAACGCAGCAATGGTTACAAAAAGAAAAGACACCTGAAGCCGTATACTACGCCACCACAAATATGGAAGAACTGAGAAATGTATTACGATTTCACGAATATCAATATTACGTAGCCAATAACCCTTTAATAAGCGATTATGAATACGACAAGTTGTATAAATTGTTAGAAAATACAGAAAAAGCACATCCCGAATTAGTTACTCCGGTTTCGCCTACGCAACGTGTGGGTAATAGTTTAAATCAAAACTTTATAACGGTACCGCATTTAGTACCCATGCTAAGTTTGGAGAATAGCTATAACAAAGCCGATTTGTTAGATTGGGACAGAAAAGTGCGGGAGTTGGCCAACATGCCTGCGATAGAATATACCCTTGAGCCAAAGTTTGATGGTGCCGGTATTTCGTTAGTGTATGAAAATGATGTTTTAATACGTGCCGTTACCCGTGGCGATGGTGTAGAAGGGGAAGATATTACCAATAACATCAAACAAATTCGTTCAATACCCTTAACGGCCCCTTTTTCTAAACATGGTATTCAGTTAATAGAAATTAGGGGAGAAGTGATTATGAGCAAACACGCTTTTGAACGGTATAATGAAAAGTTAGCCGAACAAGGCTTACCCATTATGGCTAATCCAAGAAACGCTGCTTCGGGTAGTTTGCGGATGAAAAATCCTAAGGAGATGGCCAAAAGAAAATTGGAAGCTTTTTTGTATCATGTTAGTTACTATACAAAATTACCTGCCAACAACACAACGGTATCTGCTTTATTACAAACCCATGCAGGTATGTTGCAATTGCTTTGGGAATGCGGGTTACATGCACCGGTAAAAGAACAAAAAATTGTACAAGGTATTGATAGTGTAATTGAACAGGTAGAAGCTTTTGAACATTTGCGTGATACATTACCTTATGAAATAGACGGGATGGTGGTAAAAGTAAACAACCTGGCTTTGCAGGATTTATTGGGCATGACCAGTCACCACCCACGGTGGGCCATTGCCTATAAGTTTAAAGCTCGGCAAGCCACTACCGTACTAAATTCGGTTGAGTTTCAGGTAGGCAGAACTGGTGCGGTTACACCGGTTGCAAAACTAACCCCGGTAGCAATTGGTGGGGTAACGGTATCGAGTATATCGGTGCACAATGAAGATTACATCAAAGAAAAAGACCTGAAAATAGGCGATACTGTGTTAATTGAACGGGCCGGAGATGTAATACCGCAAATTGTAAAATCGATGCCGAAATTACGAACCGGCCATGAAAAGCCTATCCATTTTCCAAAAAATTGCCCGGTATGCAATTGCCCGTTATTTAAGGAAGAAGGCGAGGCAGTTTGGCGTTGTGTAAACATAGAATGTAAAGCGCAGGTGGTTGAAAGAATGATTCACTTTGTGAGCAAAGATGCGATGGATATTAAAAGTTTGGGCGAAGCGAATATTAGGCGCTTTTATGAATTGGGTTTACTCGGAGATATTCCCGGTATTTACAAACTCGATTTTTCAGCCATTGCTCAAATAGAAGGTTTTGGGAAAAAGTCGATTGAAAACTTGCAGCAAGCCATTGAAGCGTCTAAAAAACAGCCTTTACACCGGCTTATTTACGCTTTAGGTATCCGTTTTGTGGGTGAAACCACCGCTAAAACACTGGCCAATGCTGTAACCCATTTGTTCGATGTAGAAAAAATGGATACATTGGCATTACAACAATTAGATGATGTTGGCGTTAAAGTAGCAGAAAGTGTTCGCCATTTTTTCAGCAATCGGCAAAATATGGCCATGTTAGAAGAATTAGAAGCCCTGGGAATACTGTGTTTTAACGAAAAACGAGCTGAACCGCAAACCGGCAGCCTGCATGGGCAAAGCTTTTTATTTACGGGTACACTCACCCAATTGAAAAGAAGTGAGGCAGAGGCCATGGCAGAACAACGGGGTGGCGTTATTGTTGGCAGTGTTAGCAGTAAGTTGAATTACTTAGTTGTGGGGGAAGATGCAGGTGGAAAATTGGAAAAAGCAAAAAAGATTAATACAATTAAGATAATTGATGAAAATGAATTTCTATCTTTATTGCAACAATAAATAACCTTTAACTATGTTTGAACACCTACCCAACGAAAAGTGGCGCCAGTTCACCTTTACGAACTCAGATGCCCTTCAAAAAAAGTACATGGTAAGCAACATGGGAAGAATCGCCTCTTTTACCGAAAGTTTTAAAAAAGACGGCACCCTGCTAAAAGGCTCTGCGATAGAGGGCTATCGTATCATTCGCCTTAAAGTAAAGGATAGTTATACGCACTTTCTCCTGCATAGAGCAGTAGGAGAATTATTCCTGAAAAAACCCAAGGCAAATGAAAAATTTATTATTCATCTCAATCATAATAAAAAGGACAACCGGGCCGAAAATTTAAAATGGGCTACACAGGAAGAGGTAATTGAACACAATAAAAATAACCCCCGTGTAAAAGCAGCCAGAAAAAAACTGCTGCAAAGAACCTCTGAATTGAAAAAAGGTTTGAAGCTTACATTGGCTCAGGTAAAAGATATTAAAAAACTGCTTGCCAACCCCATGCGTAAGCTAACATACAAGCAAATGGCAGAGAAGTATGGCGTAAGTGAAATGGCTATTACCCGTATTAAACGTGGTGAAAACTGGGGCCATGTTAAAGTATAACGCTTGTTACTGAACAATCATTTCAATCATTAAATGGTATTGTTAACGAAATTCAATTTGTGTTTTTCGTTAATATTTTTTTATTGATATATGCTACAACCAGCCACACTCCATTTTCTGCAGCAATTGGCCAAACACAATAACAGCAATTGGTTCAATACAAACAGAATAAAATACGAAGCGGCTAAAGCCGACTTTCTTGCACTTACTACGCAAATACTATCGGGCTGTTCAAAACTTGAACCCGATTTATTGCCGCTGCAACCCAAAGATTGCATTTTTCGCATCAATCGAGATGTGCGTTTTAGTACCGATAAAAGTCCTTATAAAACCAATATGGGTGCTGCTTTTAGTAAAGGCGGGAAAAAATCAATTTTTGCAGGTTATTATTTTCATGTAGAACCGGGCAAAAATTTTGTAGGTGGCGGCCTTTGGATGCCGGAAAAAGAAGTGGTACAAAAAGTGCGACAGGAAATTGATTATTGCCGGGATGAATGGAAACACATCATTAAAGCAAAACCTTTTCAGCAACATTACGGCGATTTAAGCCGGGAACCGGGCATGTTTTTACAACGTGAGCCTAAGGGGTATGAAAAAGATAATCCCGCTATTGCTTACATTAAACTGAAAAGCTGGGTAGCCACAAAACCTATATTGGATGCAGATATTACACATAAAAACCTGTTGCCTTCTGTAATTCGGGCTTTTGAAGCGCTGCAACCGGTTGTTCATTTCATCAATCGTGCTATTGAAAGTTAGTGTACAAATGCGTCTGTTGGTTTACAGTAGTTAAATGCTTTTCCCAAATATTCAATAACGTCTGTTGCCAATAAACTTTCTTCTGATTGGCCTTCTAAAGCTAAATCGGCAGCAATACCATGTAGGTACACCCCTAATTGTGCAGCAATTGGTGGTGCATAGCCCTGCGCTAATAAAGCAGTAATGATGCCTGTTAGTACATCGCCAGAACCACCTTTGGCTAAGCCCACATTGCCACTGGTATTAAAGCATCCCTGCCCTTCATGGGCAACTAAAGTGAAATGGCCTTTTAAAACAATGGTAAAGGGCATAACGGCTGATAATTCCAGTGCTTTTTCGATTCGTTCAAATTCATTGGCCGAAGTACCAAATAACCGGTCAAATTCTTTTGGATGCGGTGTTAAAATAGACCCTTTGGGTAATTGCCGTAACAGGTTGTGGTGTTGTGACAAAATAGTTAGGGCATCTGCATCTACTACCATGGGTGGTTGGTAATGGGTAATGATTTGATGCAACAATTTTGCAGCAATTTCGTTTACACCTAAGCCGGGGCCAATTCCTAAAGCAGTGTAAGGTGTTAAATCATTCAACCCATTTTCCCTAATTAAAAGCATTGCTTCCGGATAGTGTATATTCAATACAGCAGCAGTAACTGCCGGCACCTGTGTAGTAACCAATCCGGCCCCACTACGCAATGCCGCCCCCGTTGCCATGATTGCCGCCCCCATTTTTTCTGTGCTGCCTGCCATCAGTAAGGCATGCCCGAATTTGCCTTTATGTGCAAAAGGGTTTCTTACGGTAATATATTGCTGTATATCTTCTAATTCAATCATCCTCAGATTGGTATTTGCTGATGCAAAAAAACCTGCATGCAACCCTATATCCAATATGTGTACCTGTCCGAAATAAGGGGCATTTTCTGCTATCAAAAAACACAGTTTATAACATTGAAATGTGAGGGTATGCAGGGCTTTTATAACGATATTGCTATTTACATGCCGATCAATATACATACCGGTTGGCACATCAATAGCAATGGTATTGGTATTGGCCTGGTTGATGTGCTGCACAATCATGGCATATAACCCGGCCAGTGGTTTGTTCAGTCCTGCCCCCAATAAGGCATCTATCACTACTGCATTTTCCGGTATTGCAGGTAATAAAGCGGCTGATGAAATGTATTGCACCGCCAAACCTAACAAATGCAACCGGTGTAAATTTTCCTGAAAGTTATCGGTGCCGGGCTTGCCAAATTCTGCAATGTATATGCAGGGTGTAATTCCTGCTTCAAATAATTGTCGGGCAATGGTTAAACCATCACCTCCATTATTGCCTTTTCCACAAAAAATAAATATGGGGTGCTGATTAAAAGGCTGTTTCAGCAACCATTTGGTGCAGGCTGTTGCTGCACGTTCCATTAAATCAATGGAGCTAATGGATTCATGTTCCATTGTATAAGCATCCCATTCTTGTAGCTGTGTGGCCGATAATAACTTCATGCCCTAAAGTTATTCCAAAAAAATTACACCTTCCCGTAGTTTAAAACTCTAAGGAGGGTGTAAAAAAATCAAATACTATAAAATCTACAACAAATGATGCGCCATTAAATATTCAGCAATTTGCACGGCATTGGTAGCAGCACCTTTGCGCAGGTTATCGCTTACTACCCACATATTCAATGTTTTAGGCTGGGTTTCATCTCTGCGAATGCGCCCCACAAATACTTCATCTTTTTCATGCGCTAAAAGTGGCATTGGGTAAAGTTGTGCTGCATCATCCTGTTGAACAATAACTCCGGGTGCTTTGCTTAATAATTCAATAACACCTGCAACTTCAAATTCTTTTTCAAATTCAATATTCACGCTTTCGCTATGGCCACCTATTACGGGTATACGTACTGTAGTGGCTGTTACGCGAATATGTTTATCCTGCATAATTTTTTTGGTTTCATTCACCATTTTCATTTCTTCTTTGGTGTAACCATTCTCTAAGAAAACATCAATTTGCGGAATAACGTTTAAGTCGATAGGATATGTATAAGCCATCTCTCCCTGCAGGCTCTTCCGCTCATTCATCAACTGGTCAACTGCTTTTTTCCCGGTGCCAGTTACACTTTGGTAGGTACTTACTACAATGCGTTGTATGTTATAGGCCTTATGCAACGGTTGCAATGCCACCACCATTTGTATGGTAGAACAATTGGGATTAGCAATGATAAAATCATCTTTGGCTAACACTTCTGCATTTACTTCAGGCACCACCAATTTTTTGGTGGGGTCCATACGCCAGGCACTGGAGTTATCAATTACTTTAATACCTGCTGCTGCAAATTTGGGCGCCCATTCTAATGAGGTGCTGCCACCGGCAGAAAATAAAGCAACAGCCGGTTTTGCTGCAATGCCTTGTTCCATGCCCACCACAGTGTAAGGCTTTCCTTTAAATGTAACCTGTTTGCCAACTGATTTTTCAGAGGCAACGGGTATTAATTCAGTAACGGGGAAGTTTCTTTCTTCCAAAACCTGTAACATTTTTGAGCCTACTAAACCGGTAGCTCCAACTACGGCTACTTTCATTGTTTGTTTTTTTGTGATGAATAATGTTTGCCTGATCTAATTCTTTTTGTTGTATGCAATGCATAAAATGAGGCAATAAAAAAACCTTCCGTTGAAGGGAAGGTTTAAATTTATGTTGCCTATACACAAATAAAGTACCTTCCAGTTACACAGGTTTCTTGGTACGTTTTGTATAGATTACTTTATTCATTGCGGGTGCGAAAATAGAGCCAAAATTCATTCTGTCAAAATTATTTTCCTTTACCTTCACTTTTAAATTGAGCATTATGATACGATCTGCCATTGCCGGTATTGGCATGTATGTGCCTGAACAAGTAATAACGAACAATGATTTACTGCAATATATGGATACCAGCGATGACTGGATACAGGAACGGACAGGAATAAAAGAACGCCGATTTGCACACCGTACTAATGAAACCACTACTACCATGGGTGTTGAAGCGGCCAAAATAGCTATTGAAAGGGCGGGTATTACCCCACAGGATATTGATTTTATTGTTTTTGCTACGCTTTCGCCAGATTATTATTTTCCGGGTTGCGGTGTTTTATTACAACGTGCTTTAAAAATGAAAGAAATTGGTGCATTAGATGTACGCAACCAATGCAGTGGTTTTGTGTACGCTTTAAGTGTGGCCGATCAATTTATAAAAACAGGGATGTATAATAACATATTGGTGGTTGGGGCTGAAAAACACAGCTTTGGCTTAGACTTAAGCACTCGTGGCCGAAACATAAGTGTAATTTTCGGCGATGGTGCGGGTGCTGTGGTATTGCAACCAACTGCAGATACCAATAGAGGTATTTTAAGCACACATTTGCATAGTGATGGGGAATCGGCAGAAATTTTAGCTATGTACAATCCCGGTACACATGCCAACCATTGGGGTTCAAAAAATTATGCCACTTTTAACGATGCCCCCATTGCCGATATGTTTATGAGCCATGCCATGATTGATAATGCGGAGAATTTTCCTTATATGGATGGTCAGGCTGTGTTTAAAAAAGCGGTAGTAAAATTCCCCGAAGTAATTAAAGAAGCATTGCAGACAAATCATTATCAACCTGCTGATTTAGATATGCTCATCCCTCATCAGGCTAACTTACGTATTGCACAGTTTGTGCAACAACAATTGGGTTTGCCCGATGAAAAAGTGTTCCATAATATTCAACATTATGGCAACACAACTGCCGCCTCTGTACCCATAGCCCTTTGCGAAGCCTGGGAGCAGGGTAAAATACAAACGGGGAATTTGGTTTGTTTGGCTGCTTTTGGTAGCGGATTTACCTGGGCAAGTGCATTGCTAAAATGGTAATGCCTGTTTCGTTTGTATTCCATTTGTTTATTCTATTCTCTAATTATTGCAATCATGGCCCGTAAAATAATTTATTTAGTGAATCCTATTTCAGGTACTACTAAAAAAGATGCGCTAATTCAATTAATTGAAACTGAAACAACTGCAAGAAATATAGCTTTCGAAATTTTGCCTACCTCACCCATTGGCAATTATGATGTGGTGAAAGATAAGATAGAAAATGAAGGTTTTACTGATATAATAATTTCGGGTGGCGATGGTACCGTTAATCAGGTTACACAGGCTTTACGCCATTACAAAGCGCATTTTGGCATTATACCGGTTGGCTCAGGCAACGGTTTGGCCTTTGCAGCAAATATTCCTAAAAAACCAAAAGCCGCTTTAAAAGTTGTTTTTGATGGGAAAGCAAAGCCGGTGGATGCTTTTACCTTAAACCACCATTATTCCTGTATGTTAAGCGGACTGGGTTTTGATGCACAGGTAGCACAACGTTTCGCTATGAATTCTAAAAGGGGATTGTTTACTTACACTAAAGAAAGTTTAATCAATTTTTTTAAGGCACAACCCTTTCAGTTTGAAGTAAAACTCAATGATTTTTCATTTTATACCGATGCATTTGCCATTACCATTGCCAATAGTAACCAGTTCGGTAATAATTTAACCATTGCACCTGCCGCCTGTTTAAGTGATGGTTTACTGGATATTGTGATTATCCAAAAAATGAATAAGGCTAAAATTCCGTTTGCTTTACTGAAGCAAATTAAAGGCAATAACAGGTTGCAGGAATTGGTGGATGAAATTACCCACAAAAATGTCATATACTTTCAAACACCTGCTATAACTATTCGCAATTTAAAACACGCACCCATGCATATTGATGGCGAACCGGTTGATAGTAGTGATATGATTGAAGTGAAAATGATTCAAAACGCATTCCATCTGTTACAGCCTAATGTGTTAAACTAATTTTTTATGCATTTTTTGGCAGGTAAAATGTAGCAGGTATCATTGAAAATTTATATCTTACAAACCTGTTTAAAAAATCAAATTAGGGAATGCTACATTACCTGTTTGTACCATTTTTTAAACCCTTTTATATCAAATTTAAAAATAACAATATGACAAAAGTATTGATTGCGCTCGATTACAATCCTTCTGCACAGTTAATTGCCGAAAAAGGACATCAGTTAGCCAAAGCCATGCAGGCCGAAGTTTGCTTAGTGCATGTAGTGGCCGATGCAGGCTATTATGCAGTTGATTATTCACCCATTATGGGGTTTGGTGGTTTTAATACCGCAAATAGTATTGAATTAATAGAGGAATTAAAAAAACAAGCCGGTGAGTTTCTCTTATCTGCTGCCAAACATTTAGGAGATGCTCATGTAAAAACCATGATTCTGGAAGGCGATTCTGCGGATGCCATTTTAACATATGCCGATGAATATAATGCCGATATTATTGTGATAGGTTCACATAGCCATAGCGGATTAGACACCTTATTATTAGGAAATGTGCCTGCTAAAATATTGAAACATACTAAAAAACCCTTGTTCATAATACCTACCGGGCAGTAATCATCAATCAATAAAAAGTATGGCTGATAAAACCCTGCAAGAGCAACTCAAAGCCTTTGGTTCAGATGCGCAAAATGGCCTTTCAGATGCGGAAGTTGCTGCTTTACAGTTGAAGTTTGGTAAAAATGAAGTGGTTGAAAAAAAGCCATCGGTTATTTTGTTGTTTTTGCGCCATTTCTGGGGCTTAACCGCATGGATGTTAGAAGCAACTGTGATTATTTCTTTTATACTGCATCGCAATTTTGATGGATGGCTTATTGCAGGGCTATTATTGTTTAATGGTATAGTTGGTTTTTGGCAGGAATTAAGGGCAGCAAAAACAGTTGCATCATTAAAGGCTAAATTAACAACAACGGTTAGGGCGTTGCGAAATGCTAAATGGATAAATCTGCCATCCAATACCGTTGTGCCCGGTGATATTTTACGTATACGTACCGGTGATTTTTTGGTGGCTGATATGCAAATAATGAAAGGAAATGTACAGGTAGATAAATCTGCCTTAACCGGAGAATCTGCCTTAATTAAAGCATCTGAAAATGATGTGATTTACTCCGGCTCAATTGTAAAAAATGGAGAGTGCACTGCTTTGGTGACAGCTACTGCGGCCAATACAGTTTTTGGCAAAACCACAGGTTTAATTATGACGGCCAGGCATAAAATGCACATGGAAGAAATCGTTGGTAAAGTAGTGCAAATTTTGTTTTCAATTGTAGTAGTTGTGTTGGGGATAACTGTGTTAGATGCTTTATTGAGAGGTGAATCTTTTATAACTACACTTCCTCTTATTTTAATATTACTGGTATCGGCGGTGCCTGTTGGTTTACCGGCCATGTTTACCATCAGTATGGCCAAAGCATCGCAGGAACTGTCTGAAAATGGTTTATTGGTAAGCCGGTTAAGCGCAACCGAAGATGCAGCTACTTTAACTACTTTATGTATTGATAAAACGGGAACAATTACAGAGAATAAACTTTCATTACAGGAAGTGAAGGTCGCTAATGGTTTTGCTGAAAATGATGTTTTGCTATTTGGTGTGCTGGCTTCAGTAGAAGCGAATAATGATGCCATTGATGAGGCTTTTTTTAAAAAAATGAAAACCATCGGAATGAAAACCGATGCCTATCAACAAAAAACATTTATGCCATTTTCTGCTGCCACTAAAAGAACCGAAGCCATTATTTTTCACAATAATGAAACTTTTGTTGTACTAAAAGGCGCCTACGTTACCATACAGTCGTTGTGCAAAAATGCTACAACAGAATTAGATGCAACAGTTGAAGCCTGGGCCGGAAAAGGTTTTAAAACCCTTGCTGTGGCTATTCAAAGAAATAATATTACCCAATTAGTGGGGATAGCTGCTTTATACGATCCTCCCCGCCCCGATTCTGCGGAAATGCTATCGGCAATTAAAGAATTGGGCGTAACGGTAAAAATGTTAACCGGTGATGCGTTGCCCGTAGCAAAAGAAATAGCATTACAAGCCGGTGTGGGAAGTAGAATTATTGCGATTAATGAAGTCCGAAAATCTTTACAGCAGTCATGCACCGTTATTCAGCAATATGATGGTTTTGCAGAGGTATTGCCGGAAGATAAATACAATATTGTAAAAAAATTACAGCAGGAAAAACAAATAACCGGTATGACGGGCGATGGCGTGAATGATGCCCCTGCTTTAAAGCAGGCCGAAGTGGGTATTGCCGTAAGCACCGCAACTGATGTGGCCAAACAGGCTGCCAGTATTATTTTGTTGCAGGATGGTTTAAAACAAATTGTTGATTTAATTAGAGTAGGTAGAATTACACATGTACGTATTTCTAATTACACTGTAAATAAAATTGCTAAAACACTGCAAACTATTTTATTTGTTTGCGTGGCATACCTCATTACCCAAACATTTGTGGTAGGCCCCATTGATATGGTATTAATGTTATTTTTAATTGATTTTGTGGTATTGGCATTGGCTACCGACAAAGTACACTGGAGTAAGCAGCCAGCTAATTGGAATATTAAACCAATGGTGATGAAAGGATTTTTATTAGGCACTTTGTTATTCCTTGAATGTTTGGTTTGGTTTTTATGGGCATCTCATTACTTTCAACTGCTGCAAACTGAAGTGGCACATACGCTTGGTTTTGCCACTTTATTTTATTCGGGTATTTGTGCCGTGTTAACCGTAAGAACTAATGGCCATTTTTACCAGGAACCCATCAGTAAAACTTTGTTATGGGTAATTATTGCCGATATGGCTTTGGTGTTGGCATTACTGCCCATTGGCTTTACCGGTTTTGCTGCTTTGCCTGTTATACCGGCAGTGTGCACACTGTTGTATTTTTTGTTTTGTAATTTGGTAGTGAATGATATCCTAAAAGTATGGCTGCTACGCCGGTTAAAAGTAGCATCCTGAGGGTTTAATGAGTTTATTTATTATTCCTTCCTTAATCTTAACATCACTACATCATGCCCATCCACTGTATCTTTGTAGGCATTATTAGTATTGCCTTCGGTAGCTTTTGTCCATATATTAAATAGTTGATAGGTTTTTTTTGTAGCATCTAATGTAGCTTTTGAAACAGAATCGTAAATTGGTTTTTCTTTCCAATTCATTTCAAATGATAAAGGTTTAGTGCTTCTGTTCAAAAAACAAACAGCCCAATCGCCATTTTGTAAGGGCTTCAGCCAGGTTTCTATGCTATCTTTCTCTGCATAGGCAAAACCCTCAATGCCCAATTTATCCTGATCAACGGCAATGGCATCTTTGTTAATTAAAATGTTTTTTGTTTCGTTACTCATTTTTCTTAAATCATTACCGGCAATTAATGGAGCGGCCAGCATGCACCACATAGAAAAATGCGCCCTGTTTTCTGCTTCAGTTAAACCATTGCCTACCTCTAACATATCGGGATCATTCCAGTGCCCCGGCCCTGCATATTGGCGTAAGCCTTTTTGCAAGTCAATAATTTTTAAAACGCCTAAAGCATGCCAGGTGCCCATGTTTTTTGTGCCTGCAAATACATTGGAAATATCGCCGGTAGTGCGCCATAAGTGGCCCACATTTTCTGCCCATTCCCAGGGTTTGTTTTGTCCCCACTCACATAAGCTAAAAACAATGGGCCTGCCGGTGGCGGTTAATGCTTTGCTCATGGTGGTATAAGCTTCTTTGGCATTAATGCCTTCGGTATTGCACCAGTCAAATTTTAAATAATCTACACCATGTGCTGCATAATAGCGGGCATCCTGGTATTCATAACCTCTGGTGCCGGGGTATCCTGCACAGGTTTTAGTGCCTGCACAATTGTATAAACCAAATTTTAATCCTTTCGAGTGTACATAATCGGCTACGGCTTTCATGCCATGCGGAAATTTTTTGGGATCTGCCACCAAATTGCCATTTTTGTCGCGTTCCATGGCCATCCAGCCATCATCCAATACCAAATATTCATATCCGGCAGCCTTCATGCCACTCGAAACCATTACATCGGCAATATCTTTTACCAACTGTTCATTAATGTTGGTTTGAAATGTATTCCAACTGTTCCAGCCCATAGGAGGCGTTAATGCAAGGCCCTGAGTTTTTTGTGCCCCCACCTGTATTGAACAGATGATTAGCAAGAGCAAAGTAATTTTTTTCATATTGTTTTTTTCATGGTTTATTATCATTTTTATGCTGATAGAATAGAATCAATGTTTTGTAATTCTTCCTGCGAGAAAGCATAATTGTTCAATGCCATTAATGAGTCGGTTAATTGCGCAGCTTTGCTAACGCCAATGAGTACCGATGTGATGCGTTTATCTTTTAACACCCAGGCCAATGCCATCTGTGCCAGCGATTGATTGCGTTTACCTGCTATTGCATTTAAAGCATTCAGTTTTTGAATGAGTTGTGGGGTAATCACATTTTCTTCGATAGCGCCATTGCCTCTATGGCTGGCTGCACGGCTGTCGGCAGGTATGCCGTTTAAATATTTATTGGTTAAAACACCTTGTGCCAAAGGTGAAAATGCAATGGCGCCAACACCATTTCTTGCTAATATATCTAATAATCCATCTTCTACCCACCTGTCTAATAACGAGTAGCGTGGTTGATGGATTAAACAATGTGTACCCATTTGCTGCAATAGTTGAAATGCTTTTTCAGCTTCAGCAGGCGGATAGCTGGATATACCAACGTATAGGGCTTTGCCTTGCTGAACCATTAAGTGCAATGTGGCCATGGTTTCTTCTAAAGGAGTATTGGAATCAGGACGATGATGATAAAATATATCTACATAATCCAATCCCATTCTTTTTAAACTTTGGTCTAAACTGGCCATTAAATATTTTTTTGATCCATAATCACCATAAGGCCCCTCCCACATTTTCCATCCGGCTTTTGTGCTGATAATCAATTCATCCCGAAAGGGTAAAAAATCTTCTTTAAAAATTTTACCAAAATTACTTTCTGCCGAACCCGGCGGTGGCCCATAATTATTGGCTAAATCAAAATGGGTAATGCCTTTATCAAATGCTAAGCGTAAAATAGCACGGGCATTGGCTTGTGAATCAATATCTCCGAAGTTGTGCCATAAACCCAATGAAAGGGCGGGTAATAATAAACCACTTTGGCCGCATCTGCGGTATTCCATTTCTTCGTAGCGGTGTTGACCGGGGGAATAATGCATTGTTGTTTATTTAAATGATGCAATCAATTTACTGTTGGCCAATGTAAGGCTGAAAGGTAGTTGATTCGGTAATGCTTACAGCCACTAAAGATAAAATAGTATAACCAAATGTTAAGCCGGGGAAAAAATAATTGATGTACATCAAATTGTTGACCTGAATTACTCCCGATTTTGTCTGTGCCTGATTTTATTAGTACCTTTTGGAACTGAAATTACTTTTCTGCACATCAAAAAATATACTATGTTAAAGCGCATTCTCATCGTTGTTCTATTTGTTACTACGCTAAATATTATTTTTGCTCATCATGCTTTGTGGAATGAACACACTACATTAGCCATTGGTGCATCGGCACCCGATTTTAATTTGCCGGCTACAGATGGTAAACACTACTCGTTGTCATCTTTTAAAGATGCCAAAATTTTAGTAGTGGTATTTACCTGTAACCATTGCCCCACTGCCCAGGCTTATGAAGATAGAATTATTGCTTTAACCAATAGGTATAAAAGCAAAGGGGTAGCCGTTGTTGCAATCATGCCGAATGATCCAAAATCTATTCGGTTAGATGAATTAGGTTATACTGACCTCAGTGATTCGTTTGATGAAATGAAAATAAGGGCTGCCGAAAAACATTTTAACTTTCCATATTTGTATGATGGCGATGATCAGGAAGTATCCAAAAAATATGGCCCCATTGCTACGCCGCATGTGTTTATTTTTGATGCAACAAGAAAATTACGCTATTCCGGAAGAGTAGATGATGTGGAGAAGCCGGGTAAAACACCCCACCATACCGATGCAGCCAATGCTATTGATGCGCTATTGCAAAACAAACCCGTACCCATTGCTGCCACTAAAGTATTTGGCTGCTCTATTAAGTGGGCCGAAAAAAGTAATTGGATAACACTGGCACAACAACAATGGGCTGCAGAACCGGTAACGATACAACCTATTAGTACCGACAGCATTCAATATTTATTGCAAAATCATTCCAATAAATTACGCTTAATTAATGTATGGGCAACCTGGTGCGGACCTTGTGTAACTGAATTTCCGGAATTTATTACCATCAATAGAATGTACCGTGGGCGAGATTTTGAGTTTATTTCTATTAGTGCAGATGATCCTTCAAAAAAACAAAAGGCATTAGCATTTTTACAATCGCAACAGGCGTCATCGCATAATTATATTTTTAATAGCGATGATAAATATAAATTAATTGAAGCCATTGACCCCAACTGGCAGGGAGCACTTCCTTATACCCTATTAGTTGAGCCGGGCGGAAAAATTGTATATGCCAAAGAAGGACCTATTGACCCTGCATTGATGAAAAAAACAATTGTAGATAATCCGTATATAGGGCGTTATTATTAATTGCTACATCATTTCATGAACACATAAAAATGGTTATCTTACCGTATTAGATTCAAAAAGCAGACCATGGTCAAAACAATTAGGTGGGGAATTATTGGATGCGGAAAAATAGCCGCAAAGTTTGTTAGCGATTTAAAATTAGTAGATGAAGCTGAAGTGTATGCAGTGGCAGCCCGTTCATTGGATGCAGCTGCAGCATTTGCCACAAAACATCAGGCTTCAAAAGCCTATGGTAGTTATTCGGAATTAGTGCAGGATGAAGCTGTGGATGTAATTTATATTGCAACCCCGCATAACTTTCATTATGAACATGCTATGTTGTGTATGGCACACGGTAAAGCAGTTTTATGCGAAAAGCCCTTTGCCATTAATACCTTACAAGCCAAAGAAATGATTGATTTTGCCCGGCAGAAAAAAATATTTTTAATGGAAGCATTATGGACGAAATTTCTTCCGCATTATCAACAGCTCATGCACCTGATTCAGGAAGGAAAATTAGGAGCAATAAAATCTGTACTCATTAATTTTGGATTTAAGCCACAGCCTCCCGTTTCGCCCCGTTTATTTGATCCGCAATTAGGTGGTGGCACTATGCTGGATATTGGTATCTACAATGTATTTATGGCATTAAGTGTATTAGGAAAACCGCAACAAATTCAGGCAGTAATGACACCCCATGCAGTAACCGGTGTAGATGAACAATGTGCTGTTTTATTTACCTATGCCAATGGGGCAATAGCTCAGTTATACGCATCCTTTGTTACAACCCTTCCTACTGAGGCAGAAATTGCCGGAACAATGGGTAGTGTTCGTTTAACATCCCGCTTTTATGAACCTTCTTCCACTATTCAGTATTATCCGTTTTCTGTTCGGGAAACAACAGCAATTGAAGTACCAAAAGAAGCAGGGTTTGGTTATCAATACGAAGCCAGACATGTAAATGAATGCCTGCAGCAGGGTTTAATCGAAAGTCCGGTATGGCAGCATGCCGATACTTTGTTATTGATGGAAACACTGGATATCATTCGCAAAATAGCAGGTATACGCTATCCGGAAGATGATTACTAATAATAAAGTAGTAATCATAAAAAATTGTTGGTGAAATGATGTGAAATGTGTTTTTTAATTGATAATTTGTAAACAATTATTGTTTCACCAAAAATACATTGTATGAAAAAATTATTAAAAACATTGGTAATAGCTATGGCACTGTTCATAGCAATACCTATTGCAACCAATGCACAAGCTGTTGCTAAAAAAACTACAAAAGCAAAAAAAACAGCTACTACAACAGAGCAAAAACAAACTGCAGCAGCACCTGCTGCAACTACACCTGCTAAACCCATGGCTAAACCGGCTAAAAGTTTTACCAAACCTGCACCATCAACCGCAGCAGCCGGTAACGACAAAGTAATTGGTAAAGATGATAAAGGAAGAACCATTTATGAAGGTAAGCGGGGTGGCCATTATTACATCAATTCTAATGGCAATAAAACGTACATTAAAAAAAATTAAACTAAATTTCACTGCTTCAATCTGTTTTAACATTTTGAAGCAGTGATTTTAGAATTGTTCATACCAGTTGAAATATTTTTTTATAATTTTTTCTTTCTCACAGTTAATATAATGCAATAATGCTTTTCCAATGGCTGAATGTTTTTTACCTTTCAACCAAATTAATTGCCAATTGGTAATGATAGGAAAATGTTGTAACGGAATGATTTGTAGACTGCCATTCAATAACTCATTTTTTATTCCAATTAATGGCATAATCGAACTGCCTAATCCGGCTAAAACAGCCTGCTTCACTGCTTCATTCGAGGTTAATTCTAATTTCTGTTTTACCTGCAGTTGTTTTTTTTCGAAAAACATTTCCATGGTTAAACGGGTACCGCTGCCCTGCTCTCTGAAAATGAGCGGCATTTTTTCTAAAATAGACAGGTTATGTTTTTTTTGTTGGAAAGTTTGGGTAGTATTATTTACCAGATACAATTTATTTTGCAATAATTGAATATTTTCAATCGCCATATTTTCGGGTAAAACAGAAACCATTGCAAAATCAATGACATTGTTTTCCAAACTTTCCAGCACTTTTGCTTTATTGGTAACATCTAACGATAATTCAATTTCAGGATGTTTTTGCATAAAACCCTCTAAAAAATAAGGCATTACATAAATACCAGTTGAAACTACTGCAATTTTTAATTTACCACTCAATAACCCTTTGTATGCTTGTGTTTTATAATTGATGGCATACACTTCCTCTAAAATATTATTAGCTGCTGCTGCAATTTCTTTTCCAAAATCAGTCACAAATAATTTTCTGCCAATAATTTCAGTTAAGGGTAATTCAAACTGATCCTGGAAATTCTTTAGCTGAATAGAAACGGCCGGTTGCGTTAAGTTCAATTCTTCTGCTGCCTTTGTAATGCTCTGTGTTTTAGCAATAATAGAGAACACTACGAGTTGATGCAACGTGTAATTCATAAATTATTTTTATCAATTTCATTATAAAGATAAATAAAACACTATGAATGGTCAACAATACTTTTGCGCTGATAAAAAAATAAAATGAAAAAAATTTCAATTACAAAAGGAGATGGTATTGGCCCGGAAATAATGGATGCAACATTAAAAATTATGATGGCTGCCGGTGCTCAAGTAGATATTGATGAAATAAAAATTGGCGGGAAAGTATATTTAGAAGGCAATAGCTCGGGTATTGACCAACAGGCATGGCAAACCCATTCGAGCAAATAAAATTTTACTAAAAGCACCTATCACTACTCCACAAGGTGGTGGTTATAAAAGCTTGAATGTGAGTATACGTAAAATATTAGGACTCTTTGCGAATGTGCGCCCATGTAAAAGCATGCATCCTTTTGTAAGCACCAAACATCCTGAAATGGATGTAGTGATTATCAGGGAAAATGAAGAAGATTTATATGGCGGTATAGAGCATCAATAAACCGATGAGGTGGTACAATATTTGAAATTAATTTCGAGGTCCGGTTGTGAACGCATTATCCGTTATGCATTTGAATATGCGAAGCAATATGGCAGAAAAAAAGTAACCTGCTTTGTAAAAGATAATATTATGAAACAAACAGATGGAATGTTTCATAAGGTATTTGATGGAGTGGCTGCGGAGTATCCTGAAATTGCACACCAGCATTTAATTGTAGATATTGGTGCAGCCAAATTGGCGAATAGTCCGCAGATGTTCGACGTAATTGTAATGCCTAATTTATATGAAAATATTTTATCGGATGTTGCTGCAGAAATTACCGGATCAGTGGGTTTGGCGGGTTCTGTAAATATTGGCATTACTTGTGCTGTGTTTGAAGCTATTCATGGCTCTGCACCAGATATTGCCGGTAAAAATATAGCCAATTCTTCCGGATTAATTCAGGCATCAGTATTAATGTTGAACCATATAGGAGAAAATAAGGTAGCTGCAAACATTCAAAATGCCTGGTTGGCTACTATCGAGGATGGCATTCATACACCCGATATTTATCAGGAAGGCTTGAGTAAACAGAAAGCAGGTACAGATGCGTTTGCCAACGCTGTTATTGAACGGCTGGGTAAAAAACCCAACCAGCTTTCTGCAGTAAACTACGCAAAGGGTATGGCGCTAAATATTGCTCCATATTGCAGAAAAACACCGGCTCAAAAAGTATTAACAGGTATAGATATTTTTGTTGATTGGCAGGGTAATGATCCCAATAAATTAGCCTTTCTTTTGCAACAACCCAATACATCTTCATTAGCATTAACCATGATTACCAATAGAGGTACAAAAGTTTGGCCGAATGGGTTTGATGAAACTTTTTGTACCGACCACTGGCGTTGCCGGTATTATGTAAATAATAATGGTAGTGTTCAAAAAAAAGAGATCGTTCAATTGTTAGCCAATGCCGATGAGTTGGGAATTGATATTATTAAAACAGAAAATCTATATACTTTCAATGGGGTAAAAGGTTTTTCTTTAGGGCAGGGAGAGTGAAAAACTTCTACTCCCCCAATGTTTACTAATCATTTAAATATTATTTTGTGTAATAAATTTAGCCTCATTTATACCTGTTATTAACTCAGTAAGCTGGTTAGGTGGTACTTTACTGCTTTTGCATATGTATTAGGTTTTGCGAATTAAAAATATACTAACTAATGGTATGGATATTTAAAACAGAACAAGTATTTTGAAGCAAACATTTCTTCCTGTGTTGTAAATGCCCGGGTAACTATTGGGCGATTGTGTGTAATATTCAAAATACTTCAGTCGGCTAAGATTTGACTGAAATGCTTTGTTAAATAAATTATTTATCTGGAACTGAAACTGTAGTGTATTTGTATTTGATAATCTTAGGTCAGATGAAATGCCACAATTGAATAAAACATAAGCTGGTGTTGGGGATTCCGTATTATTCAATGCTAAATACCTGTGTTGTGGTGCAGAAAATTCCATTTCAAATTTTGTTGTTATTGCTGTCATTATTTTCGTTTTTATCATAATTTTTTCAGAAAGGCTGCTTGTCCATTTTAATGGTGGCATCAGGGGTAAATATTCCCCGTTTATTCCTTCTCCTTTGTAAATTTCTTTTCTGTTAAAACCATATACCAATGATAAACTGTTGTTAAAGCTGAAGCCATGCCATTTTTCGGGATGAACCGAAAACCATGCCTCCATACCATACAGTTGTGCAGAAGCCTGTTGGTATTGATAAGTTTTATTGCCCTGTGCATCAGTGATTGGGTTTCCGGTTGCATCAACAAGCATAGTTAGATAAATGTAGTTCTGAATATTGTTATTGAATAAACTAACATCTGCAGAAACATCTTTGAACCTTGCAATGGCCCCAATATCTTTCTGCAAAGAAAACTCAGGATTAAAATTTCTATTGCCCAAATAAATGATATGTGCTCCGGGGTCAAGTCCGTTGCTTGCCATTTCAGTAATGTTTGGTGCTCTGTAACCCCTTCCTACATTCACTTTTATGCTTATTTGTTTTGTTACCTGAAAAGTTAAACCTGTACTTGCCGACAGCCCCCCGAATATTTTTTCATAAGCAGGGAACTGCAAAACAGCATTTCCCGTGTCAGAAAAGATACGTTCACTAAAACCTGTCGCTGCATTTGTTCCTACAAAAAAATTATTCCATTGCACTTGTCGAACATCATAACGAATGCCGCCACTAATGCTCCATTTGTTGTATTTCCATTTTACATATACATACATTCCGCCATCAAGCAAATGATAATCGGGAATCGGAAAATCAGTTGCATTCATGTTCTTGTTATTTTGTAACATTCCATTGATGCCAATGCTTGTTTCAATGTTTGAAAACTTTGGGGCATTGTATCGAATTCCGTAATTAACGGTGTTAAGTCGTACATGCATTCCTGCCTGTTCGGGCATTGTCGGGTGATTATATTCTCTGCGCATGTTTTGTTGTAAGCCCAGCAAAAAATCAATATCGCCATTGCCAACCTGATAAAAGTTGTGCATATACATTCTATAATGCTGAATATGCTGGTGCAATGGCGAAAGCTGATAAGAATTTAATTCCGCTTCGGAAACAACAGGGCGATTTTTTATATTGTCATTACTGCCTTCATAAATTTGTTTGGTAAATTTCCTTGTAAGCGAATCGCGGCTACCGTCGGGAATTCCTTGCCGATTGTCATACAGAGAAATATTGAAATGCATAAAACCTCTGTCGCTTGTATATCCGAGCAGGGTTGAAAAATTTTTTTCATCAAAGTTGGTATTGTAAACGCGGCCATCAATGGCGTTGCGATAATTTTTTGCAATACGGTATGACCCCCGAAAAGCAAACAAAAAATGTTTGTTCCTGTAATCAAGCCGCAACCCATTGCCAATTAAATTATTATTGGTTTGATATTCTGTTGTAAATTTTCCGTGCAGTTTTCCATCGTTGTTATTTGGAATAAAAGGAAACAAGCTTACCACACCAGCCAACGCATCTGAACCATACATCAAACTCGCCGGACCTTTAATCACTTCTGCATTGTCAATGTTGTAAGCATCTACTTCAATGGCATGCTCATCACCCCACTGCTGTCCTTCCTGTCGAATGCCATCATATAAGGTAAGCACACGATTATATCCAAGCCCACGAATAAAAGGCTTTGAAATATTTGGTCCGGTTTTAACCGCATTTAATCCAGGCGCATTTTTTACCAGCACATCCATAATGTTACTCTCAATGGTTTGGTCTATAAGTTTTGATGAAATACGGATAATCGGAATTGGGTTTTCACGAATGAGTGTAGCTCTTGAAACACCTGATACTACTACTTCATTGAGTGTAAAAGGGTTTGCAATTAAAATTATGTTGCATAAAAGTATTTCATCGTATTTTACTGAAATCTGTTTTTTAAAGTAATGGTAGCCAATGCACGAAGCTTGTAGCAAATAATTTCCTTCCGGAATATTTTTAATGATGTAAGACCCTGAGCTGTCAGTCGTTGCTCCCAAACCGGCTCCTGGCAAATGCACATTTGCAAATGGTACCGGTTTACCTTCTGAAATGATTTTGCCTTTGATGGTTGCGAATTGTGCTGATGTTATTTTAGTGCCAATGCATAAAATGATTGCGGTAGCCAAAATGAATTTCATTGCTCTTGATATTGTTTTGGTGATAAAAATATAAAGTTAGGTTTATCTAACAAATTTATTTTCAAAATTTTTCTATCTTCGTAACATGCTTTCACAAACAGAAGAGAATTATCTCAAAGCATTGTTTCATCTTACTACGGAAAGAGCCAGTAAATCCGAAGTGGGTACAAATGAACTGGCGGCAGCACTCAATGTAAAACCTGCTACTGCTAACGATATGCTCAAAAAGTTGAAGCAAAAGAAACTGATTAATTATGAAAAGTATGGAAAAATTTCATTAACAGTTGCCGGTAGAAAGCAAGCCATTGAAGTTGTCAGGAAACATCGCCTTTGGGAAACTTTTTTATATGAAAAGTTTGAGTTTACCTGGGACGAGGTGCATGAGGTAGCAGAGCAATTAGAACATATACATTCTTCAAAATTGATTGAAAAACTTGATAAATTTTTAAACTATCCTGAAAAAGACCCTCATGGAGATGCAATTCCCAATGCGAAAGGGGAAATAAAAATACAACCCGGAAAAACTTTGTTGCAGGTGGCTATTGGTAAAACTTGCAAGCTCGTTGCAGTTAGAGACAACAGTGCCTCCTTCCTTCAATATGTTGTTAGTGTTGGTTTGGGCCTGAGTTGCAAAATCAGGGTTATCAGCCGTCAGGAATTTGACGGAACAACGGAAATAGAAGTAAACGGGAAAAAGTCAATTGTCAGTCAAAAGTTTGCTGAAAATATTTATGTTGCCTGACAATAAAACCATTCGTTTTCTGCTAAAGCAATACCCGGAATTGAGTATCCTCTTCCATTTGAACAGATGCATGTATTATTTTTACAGCTCTTATTTTCAAATTTTAATTTAGTTGTGCACGGTTCTTCAACCATACATTTATCTAATAAATCCACATCATCAAAATACGAAAGTGATTGTGATCATTGGTTACTGCTAAAAATTGATAAATGCATCTTCATTATCTTAACTATTATTGTGTACCTGAATAATTTAGAATAGCAATAAGGGTTGATCTCATCCCTGTCACCATTGCCGTACAAACATTTTCTGGTGAAGATTCATTGTTAAAATTATCCATAACATGGAGTAGTTTAAACTTTCTTACATTTACAGTGCCTGTTACGTATAAAATTAGTACTCCCCATTTGGTTGGGAGCTGTAGGTTTTGCCAAAGTTTATTTTACCGTTTCAGGTAATCTATATCGGGTCCCTGGGTGCATATGCAACTTTTAATCTGTATATACCTTTTATATTAGTGAAGCTATAGGCACCCTTTTTAACATTCGGTAACAACATTGCCAAAAACAGATTGTTGTCTGTTCGTTGGTAAGCACAGTCAATACCGATTGCTGCTCGCTATCATCTATGGAATTTGGTTAATACCCCGAGGTTGTTTTCTGTATACCCATCAGTGTACCTGCCTTACCGTTACTTAGCTGTTCTTTTTGAAACAGGCAACTAACAGCCTCCCATTTCTATTGTGGGAGGGTTATCATTTTTTTAAAAAAAGTGCTGCATGGCCCGGTTAATCAAATATCATTCAGGCATTTTTTGTATTCGTTCAGTTCCCATCGCTTTCTTGCGGTTTAATGCACCAATATTCATCTCCTTGTATGGTTAATACAGCATTGTGGCTGGATGTG
>JAKAKY010000194.1 GCA_021824365.1 Bacteroidota bacterium
AATGAAAAAACCAATTTTGTTGTGCAAATAGCGCATATACCAACGAAAATTTTTTTTTGAAAGCGTTTGAGTTTGTTGCATAATATTATTTTAACCCAAAAGTATCTTTCAGCCCATTTTCTTTAAATAAAATGATACAAAACCTTAAAAACCTGCGACCAACAGTAACCTAATGCTTCATTGTGTTGTAATGAGGAATTGATTTGAGCCTTGCAGTTGTTTGGTGCGCACAAAAAAGTAAGTGTTTCAACTGCCTATCTGGTACTTTCTGGAAATTATAATATGGTTCAATATGTTAAGAATTACTAACTCTGATTTTTACAAAATATTCCATCCCATAATATTTTTCTACCTTTGTGCGCTATAAAATTGAATCATCTTTAAAAATTAGTATATGCCCGGTTTTGAATTATTTGGTGAAGAAGAAAGAAAAGAAGTGAATGAGGTGTTGGAAACAGGTATCCTGATGCGTTATGGTTTTGATGGCCCGCGGAAAGGCATTTGGAAAGCCAAAGAGTTGGAAGCAGCCATTATCCAAACCTTTGGATGTGGCTATGCACAATTAACCAGTAGTGGTACTGCTGCCTTAACTACCGCTATGGCAGCATTGGGCATTGGTGCGGGTGATGAGGTAATTATGCCCTCTTTTACTTTTGTGGCCAGTTTTGAGGCAGTATTGAGCGTGGGAGCCGTTCCGGTACTGGTGGATGTGGATGAAACCCTAACGCTAAACCCTACAGCAGTAGAGGCCGCCATTACACCTGCTACCAAATGCGTAATGCCCGTTCACATGTGTGGCAGTATGGCCGATTTAGAGGCATTGCAACAAATTTGTATAAAACATCAATTGATTTTATTAGAAGATGCCTGCCAGAGCATTGGTGGTACATATAAAGGTAAAGCCCTGGGTACCATTGGCCATGCTGGTACATTTTCATTTGATTTTGTGAAAACCATTACCTGTGCCGAAGGGGGTGTGGTGATGACAAACGATGCTGTTATTTATGAAAAATGCGATGGGTATACCGATCATGGACACAACCATAAAGGCATTGATCGTGGTGCAGATGAACATCCTTACTTAGGTTATAATTTCCGTATCAGTGAACTGCATGCTGCAGTAGGCTTAGCACAAATAAAAAAATTATCGCGCTTCTTAGCCATACAGCGTGGTAATCATGCACAATTAAAAAGTATTTTAGAAAAAGTGTCTGCCATTCAGTTTAGGCAAGTCCCTGATCCTTCGGGCGATAGCTGCTCTTTCCTAAGTTGGTTTTTACCCACCGAAGCCATTACCAAAGCCGTGGTGGCCGAAATGAAAGCACAAGGTATATTGGCGGGTAATTTTTACTGGTTCGATAATAACTGGCATTATGTACGCAACTGGCATCATCTAAAAAATATTGCCGCTTTAAATCCGTTGAATGCCGCACAACAAACAGCTTTACAACAAATTAAAACGCAGGATTTTTCTGCCAGCGATGCAGTGATGAGTCGTTGTATTTCTACCGCCATCAGCATGTTATGGACGCCGGAACAAATTGCCGAAAAAGGCCGGAAAATGGTAGCTGTTATTGAAAAGGTTTTGCAACAACATCAGGTAAACACGCAAATAAAATAAAAAGATGCCCCGGTTTCCTTTTAAAGGCAGTGTAATGCCCGGCTGGCAACGTAAATTATTGTATGCCATTATATTGCTGAATATTGGTTTTCTGGCTTTTCAAATAGCCGTTTATGTCAATAGCCATCAAAAAAGCAGCCTTTTTAATATATTGTATGCGCTGTTATTGATTGCCTATTGTATTTTGCGATTACGAAGCAGTAAAATACCACGGCATTTTATTACTGTGGATGCGCATGGCATTGTATGGAATTTCCCTTTTTTTGCTGCCCGGGAAAATAAAAGCTGGCAAAGCCTAACAAGCATTTCCATGAAGGGGAATAATATTACCTTACAACCTACAACGGGCGAGGCCATTGTTATTAATTTGCAGCCGGGCTTTGATGCGCCGGTTATTCAATCCATTCAAACTGAATTAGAAAAACAGGCTAAAGCCAATCATATTCAAATACAGCCTTAAAGCTGTTATATTTAATGTAGTTTACCTTCTAACCGGTCTACATAAGAAACACTACCTAATCGAAACCGGAGCGGTAATTTTGTTTTTTGCTCAAATTTCCATTCTTCACGGCAAAAAAAAGGTAAATGTTGGGTATAGTGATTAGGTTGCAGGCGGAAGGGTATTGTTGTAGCCGTAGTGTCTGTAAATGTAGTTGTGGCAAGGGTTACAGGTGCTTGTGCATATAAGCGTATGCTGCCAATTAACAGGAAAAGGAGTATTAAACCGAATAGTTTTGTAGCCATGATGGGTGCTTTGTTCGTAAATTTACGGCGTTATTGCGGATGCTGCAATTTCTGTTGAGCCGAACAGCGATCAGCATGTTGCAGTGTGCGACGCAACCGTTGCATCATAGTAGTGCAATAGCCGGTAACACAAAAAATAATAGAGGAAGAAAGATAGATTATGGCATTAAGTCAGGGTTTACAACAAAAACTATTACAAAAATTATCGCCACAGCAAATTCAGTTAATGAAGTTGTTGCAGGTACCCACTGCCTATTTGGAAGATAGGATTAAAGAAGAGCTGGAAGAAAATCCCGCACTTGAAATGGAAGAAAACGACCATGAAGAAGGGATGGAAGCGGAACTGACAGATGAGTTTGATACGAGTAATGAAGAAGATTTTGAGAAAGATGGGAGTGAAGATGAATATGAGAATTTAGATTTAAGCGAGTATGTGGCCGATGAAGATGGCGAAATTGCCGATTATAAAATGAAGGATGAAAACTATCCTGAATTGGATGATGGCAAAATAATACCCATTAAGAGTGAAACCAGTTTTTATGAATTGCTGGTGCAACAATTGGGTTTATTGCATTTAGATAACCAGCAGTATAACATTGCCGAACAAATTATAGGTAGTTTGGATGATGATGGTTATTTGCGGCGTGAAATATCTTCCATTGTAGATGATTTGGCTTTTAGGCAAAACATCATTACTTCTGAAAAAGAGGTAGAATCATTAATCAAAAAAATACAGCAGTTTGACCCGCCGGGAGTGGCAGCCCGCAATTTACAAGAGTGCTTGTTATTGCAGTTAGAAAGAAAAAAAAACGAAGGCAAGTCGGTTACGTTAGCCATTGAAATTTTAAAAAAATATTTCGATGAGTTTACGAAAAAGCATTACGAAAAAATTCAGCGCGGCATGAATTTAACAGATGAGGCTTTGAAAGAGGTAATGCAACAGATTATAAAATTAAATCCTAAACCCGGCGGTGATGCCGGTGAAACCAATAAAGTAGACAGTTACATTATTCCCGACTTTTTTATTTTTAATAATGCAGGCAGATTAGAGTTAAGCCTGAATAATAAAAATGCACCCGATTTACGGATTAGTGATACCTTCCGCGAAATGATGCGTGAGTATGAGCGGGGCAGCAAAAAAGATAAGCGGCAAAAAGAAGCAGTATTGTTTATTAAACAAAAAATTGATGCGGCCAAATGGTTTATTGACATGATTAAACAAAGGCAGCAAACCTTAGTGGTAACCATGGAAGCCATTATGGACCATCAAAAAGAGTTTTTTTTAACGGGTGATGAGACCAATTTAAAGCCCATGATATTGAAAGACATTGCTGAGAAAACAGGTTTAGATATTTCAACGGTGAGTAGGGTAGCTAACAGCAAATTTGTACAAACAGAATTTGGAACATACCGGTTAAAATATTTCTTTAGCGAAAGTTTAAGTACCGATAGCGGAGAAGAAGTAAGCACCCGTGAAGTGAAAAAAATATTGAGCGATTTAATTGAGGATGAAGATAAACGCAAACCTTTGAGCGATGAATTATTAACCGACATGCTGAACCAGAAAGGGTATAATATTGCCCGGCGTACTGTTGCCAAATATCGGGAACAATTGAATATACCGGTAGCCCGTTTGCGTAAACAACTTTAATATGACATCAGAAAATATTCAGGAACAATTAACTACTCCGGTAAAAAGTTTGTGGCTGGTATTCCCGGCTAAAGTTTTTTCGTATTTATTTCATCCATTATTTATACCTACCTATTTTTTTTTGTATTTAGTATATCGCTTTCCATTTTTGTTTACCGATATTAGTGTATATCAGTTAAAGCTAAAAGTATTTAGTGTATTTTGGATGACAGCCTTTTTTCCTGCATTTGCCGTGTTTTTATTGTATAAATTAAAATTTGCATCCAGTATATACTTACGAACGGCAAAGGAGCGAATTGCACCGTACATAATTACCATGTTTTTTTACTGGTGGATGTATTACCTCAGTAAAAACATGACCAATCAGCCGGAGGCATTACAATATTTTTATTTTGGAATTTTTATTTCTACTTCTATTGGTTTAGTGATCAATAATTTTATTAAAATTAGTTTACATGGCATTGCCATGGGAAGTTTATTAGCCGCAATGATATTGCTATCTTTTTTTTATCAAACACCCATGGGTATGGCTATCAGTATTACTGCACTGTTAACCGGAATGGTAGCTACCAGCCGATTGATTGTGAGCGATCATACTACACAAGAAGTATATGCCGGCTTGCTATTGGGCATTGGATGCCAGCTGATTGGTTACTTCTTTGCCATGTAGCTTTTGTTACCACACATTTATTTTATTAGCCACGAGTTACACTAATGACACGAATGGTGGTGTGAAAAACATTCGTGCATTTGTGGCAGCAAATTATTTGTGGATTTTAAGGCAGCCATGAATTACACTAATGACACGAATGGTGGTATGAAAAAACATTTGTGCATTTGTGGCAGCAAAAAATTTGTGGATTTTAAGGCAGCCACGAATTACACTAATGACACGAATGGTGGTGTGAAAAAACATTTGTGCATTTGTGGCAGCAAAACATTTGTGGATTTTAAGGCAGCCACGAATTACATTAATGGTCACGAATGGTGGAGTGAAAAAACATTCGTGTATTCGTGGCGACAAAATATCTGTGGATTTTAAGGCAGCCACAAATTACACTAAT
>JAKAKY010000195.1 GCA_021824365.1 Bacteroidota bacterium
ATTGTACGATAAAATTATTCTTGAAGTGAAAGGGGTTTCTGAAATAGCAGAAGAATTTACAGCACAATGTATCAATTATTTAAAGGTATCGGGTAACAGACTTTCATTACTTGTAAATTTTGGAGAAGAAAAATTGAGTTATAAACGTATCGTTTTATAGTTTGAATTAGACTCTACACATTGACTGGGTTAGCCACGAATGGTGGTATGAAAAAACATTCGTGCATTCGTGGCAGCAAAAAATTTGTGGATTTTAAGGCAGCCATGAATTACACTAATGGTCACGAATAATGGTGTGAAAAAACATTCGTGCATTTGTGACAGCAAAAAATTTGTGGATTTTAAGGCAGCCACAAATTACACTAATGGTCATGAATAATGGTATGAAAAAACATTCGTGCATTCGTGGCAGCAAAAAATTTGTGGATTTTAAGGCAGCCATGAATTACACTAATGGTCACGAATAATGGTGTGAAAAAACATTTGTGCATTCGTGGCCATAAATTTTATGCATTGGTGGTTTGAACTAATATGGTGGGAATCATTGTAATAGTTGATTTTACAGAATTAGAAATTAAACAAGCAGCTTCCGATTTTTGAAACACACGTTCGGCCCGTTCCCGATCTTTTTCATCGGTAATGATGACGGTGGGCTCCAGTAAAACTTCGCTCATCATAAATTTCCCATCTACCTGTTCTAATTTTCCTTTTGAGCGGCAACTAAAATGGGTATACGTTAGTTTTGAATTTTCGGCAATGGCTAAAAAGGTGGTCATTAAACAACTGCTAACAGCAGCCGTAAATAAATGTTCAGGCGACCAAATGCCGGGCATGCCTTTTGGGAAATTGGGTGGCGTAGCTACTTCAATACAACTGCCTGCTTCTTTGTTTAGTTCAGGTGAACACATGACACCTTTGCGTTCTGAATTCCAGGTTACATCTACCTGATAAAAATGTGGTTCCATACTATTTGATTTTTAAATTTTTTCTTTACAATTTTCGCAGTCCATTTCAAATTCTAATGTGCTATGTTGAATTTGTGCATGTGCTAATTGATGCCGCATGATTTGTTTGATAGATGTGATGGTAGCCATATCTGCAGCATCAGCCACTACTACATGCGCTGTAAGTGCATTGTAAGTAGTGCTGATAGCCCATACATGCAAGTGATGCACACTGATAACACCCGGCACCGATTCCATCATTTTTTGAATATCGGCTAAATGAATGCTTTTGGGTACAGCATCAATCGATAAATTGAAACTATCTTTCAACAAACCTAATGTGCTAAACAAAATAACAATAGCAATGGCAATACCCAAAGCCGCATCGAGCCAATACCAGCCGGTATACACAATTAAAATGCCTGCAATCACTACACCTAAAGAAACCAGCGCATCTGCAGCCATGTGCAAATAGGCACCTTTTATATTCAGGTCTTTCTCTTTTCCCTTTAAAAATAGCAAGGCTGTAATGGTATTGATTACAATACCGGCACCTGCTACTAATGCCATATTTTCACCATTTGTTATTTCCGGTGTTTTAAAACGGGCAATGCTTTCCCAAATAATGGCAACCACCGCAATCAACAATATCACCGCATTTATCAACGATACTAATACAGTCGATTTTCGGTACCCATACGTAAAGGTTTCGGTGGGTTTAGATTGTGCCAATTGGTAAGCCAGCATGGCTAAAAATAAACTGGCTACATCGCTCAGGTTATGTCCGGCATCGGATAGTAATGCCATAGAGTGATACATCCAACCGAAGATGGCTTCAATGATAACAAATAAGGTATTTAATACTATGCCAATAATAAACGCTCTGTTGAGGGTGTTGATGGTCGGAGTATGTTCATGATGATGGTCGTGCATGTATTTTCTATTTGGCAAAACCGGACAAATGTACCGTAGTGTAAATTTCTGTATTTTGGTTAATGTGCTAAAATTGTTTTATACAACAGGAATTTTTATCGAAATAATCCTATTGTGGGGATACGCCTCTTATCCTGCTACACCATGTTTGGCAGCAGTGTAAGCAGCAGAACCTGCAAATCCTGCCGCTCCTGGTATGGAAGAAATATTGACGATGCTGCCTCCTCCGTCTTTTAATATGGCTTGTATTTTGGTACTTCATGTCATAAAAAAAATGTTGAGGTTAAGACCAATCAATTTAGCCATCCTACAATAGCCATGTCAGTAATCGGATTTATTTCTTCGCCATTTTCTGCATTATTTACAACTATGTCCGGATTTTCTTAAGTCTTAATAGCAAAATTCGCCAACACTTCCTCTTCTTCCGGTTGGAAAACATCTGTTTTAAAAAATGATGCTTTTCCACCCGCCTCTATATGATATACTTTACTACTTCTTTTCCCTCTGTTTCCTGTATATCTGATACAATAACAGCGGCGCCATGTTTGGCAAATAGTTTGGCTGTTGCTTAGCCAATTCCGGAGGCAGCTCCTGTTATGCTGACGGTTTATTTTTCATTGCTTTGGTTTTTTGATGAAAAAATTTTGTTACTCTGGCAAGTTATACTGCTTAGCCTGGAACAAACATGACCATTATCATTCAGAAAAATTGAGATACTGATTGTAACACTTCAATAATTTCAAAATACCGAAATGTATAAATGTGTTAATTATTATTATATATTGTTGTATTTATTTATGCAACGTGACTATAAATTGAATGGCTAAAATTGCTTTACTTCCTGTTTTTTCTGGTCTTTTTTTGATATACTGATTAAAAGCACAGGTAACAAAATTAAATTAGTGAGGGTACCCATTACCAAAGTAAAGGAAGTTAACCAACCCAATACCTGTGTTCCGCCAAAATTGCTGAAACAAAAAATAACAAAACCCGCAATTAATACTAATGAGGTATAAATAATACTTACCCCTGTGTATCGAATAGTTTGAACGATGGTTTGTTTTACCTGATTGTTGTAATGAGATAATTCTTGCTTGTAATTTACCAAAAAGCGAATAGTAACATCAATTACAATGCCCAAGGCAACACTAAATACCAGAACGGTGGAAGGTTTGATGGGAATATTCATCCATCCCATTAATCCGGCTGTAATGACTAATGGAATAAGGTTGGGAATTAAGGAGCAGATTAAGATGCGTAATGATTTAAACAAAAATAACATAGCAAGGGCAATGAGTAAAAATGCCCAGAAAATGCTATCTTTTAATCCATGAATAATAAAGCCTGAGCCTTCCAAAAAAGTAACACTGCTACCGGTAAATGTAATTGTATAATCAGCCGTATCAAAAATCTGATTGGCTTTTTGTTGGAATTGGTGAATCAGTTTTTGCAAATCAATACTGCCTACATCTTTCATATTCACACTAATTCTGGCCTTCTCTTTTTCTGCATCCATGAAACGATTCATGAGTTTGCTGAATCCGGTTTTGTTATTGGTATATGCCTTTGCTCTTAAATAAGGGGCCAGAAAAACCATATCACTTTCATACGGAACGGTATAGCTGGCGCTATCGCCATCAAAATAAGCCTGTTTGGCAAATTTTAATCCCTGTACAATGGAAAGTGGTTTTGCTGTTGCCGGATTTTGAGCAATGTATTGTGAAAATTCATCTATTTTTTGCAGGGGGCGGGTAGAGCGAACCAAGCCCATCTTCTTTTTGGTATCTACAATAATTTCTAAGGGCATAATGCCTTTAAAATTGTTTTCAAACCATTTCAGGTCGGTATATATTTTGTCATTTTTAGGCAGGTCATCTACAATATAACTTTCACTTTTTAACCGAAAAATACCGGCAATGGCCACTATACAAACCACAATGGTAACGGCGTATATCCAACGAGCATGGAACAATGCCCAGCGTTCAATACTTACCAAAATTCTTTCTAATAATTTATTGTCTAAATAGCGCACATGTTTGGCTTTGGGTGCCGGTAAATAACTTAAGATAGTTGGGATAAAAATTAAAGAGATGAAAAAAAGCAACATGATATTAATACCCGATACCACGCCGAACTCTTTTAATAACTGGCTTTTAGTAAGCGCAAAAACGGCAAAACCTATGGCAGCAGCCAAATTGCAAAAAAGCGTTACAATGCCCATACGGCCCACCATTTGAATCAGTGCTTTTTCTTTATCGCCGGTATCTTTAAAAGCCAAATGGTATTTATTGAGAAAATAAATGCAATTGGGAATGCCAATTACCACAATTAAAGAGGGAATTAATGCAGTTAATAAAGTGATTTTATAACCTACTAATACCATAGTACCTAAAGTGCTAATTACCCCAAAACCTACTACGAGCAAACTCATAATGGTGGTACTCCATGAACGGAAGAAAAGAAACAATGTAATGGCTGAAAGCAGGAGAGAGCCAAAGATGAACCAATTCATTTCCTGTTTAATGCGGTTGCTAATGATGGCTCTGATATAAGGTAATCCGCTTACGTGTGCGGTAATGCCTGTTTCTTGTTGAAAAGCATTAATCTTATCCTGAATGCGTTGCATTAAAAAAGTGCGTGCCTTGCTATTCACTGAATCATTATTCAAGGTAACGGCCATTAAATAAGCATGGGTTTCCGGATTATACAACAAGTTGCGATAAAAGGGTAAATTGTTGAATTGAGCTACATCGTTGTTTAAGGAATCCTGATTGTTAAAGTTAAATGGGTAATGAAATATTTTTTGTGGAACGAGGGCTTCTGTGGCGCTGTCTTTCACCAAATTGAATGCATCGGGCACACTTAATACATTTTGAACCGCCGGAATGGTTTTTAATGCCTTACCCAAATGGGCAGCTGCATTAAACAGTTTGGGTGTATAAAACGCACTGTCTTGTATGCCAATTACCATCACACCCGCATCACTACCAAAAGTCTTCAGAAAAGCCTCATAGTCCTTATATTTTTGGTTATTGGTGGGAATGGCTTTTGTAAAATCATAGCTCAACTGCACTTTTAAAGCCTGCCAGCCCATAAAGCCCATAAAAAGCAGCAATACAATTAACAATACAACCCTGTTTTTAATAATAAACTTACCTAATGAATACCACATGTGGTTTGGTTTGATGATT
>JAKAKY010000196.1 GCA_021824365.1 Bacteroidota bacterium
TGTTCTTATCTCCGTATTAATTGGGTAAGTGTGGATGCTTTCAATATAAGAACGGTCGCCGGCTAACATTGATAAGCTGAGCCGGCGTTTAACAGCAGGCGTAAGGCTTACCGCCTGATTATCGCCCTTGAAGAATTCAGTTATATCAATCACGGTTGAGGCAGAATCTTTGCCGAAGGCTGCAATAGGGAATGCTGCTGCAATAGGGTTGAGGTTAGAATTTTTTACTGCTTTTGAAATTTCGTTGGTGGAATCTGCATAGTTAATTAAAGTAATTACTTTCATAAATACTTTATTTTCAGGACCTTTGGCAAATTCAACAGTTTGTTGATTTACCAGTTCACCACCATAATTGCGGCCACCACCGGGGGTTTTGCTATAGCGTGTTACAGCTAAAATTTCACGTCCTAAAATTGAGTCCGGAATTTCGAAATAATATTTATCCTCTACCTGATGAACAGTAAACAAGCCTTTTTTTGTAACAGCTTTATTGGTAATTACTTCTTTATAAGGCTTAGGCCCGGTTGCAGGTTTAGCGGCTAAAGCCGCAGCACCTGTTTTACCATTTAGCATCGGAAATCGGGATGTGTCGGGCCTTTGCTGGGCACATAGCCAGGTTCCGGTTAACATAAGCAAGACAAAAGTTAACGTTTTCTTCATATAGTGTTATTTAAAATTTTAATTGATGAAGATAATGAGAGGGTTTGAAAAAAAAGTTGTTTTTCATAATTTTTGATGAGCGGTTTAAAAACGTCTTTTTTACGACCAATTTTCTAAAACCATCAGATTGAATCATTTTTTTTGACAATTATTTAAAAAATAATGGGAGTTAAAGAAAAACTAATTTGCAGCATTACTGAAAATAACTATTTTACAGCCCTTTAAAAAAAATTGAAACATTGTTTTGTTTTTTCAAGATAATTTTCAGTAGAATTGTGAAATCTTTTTAACACTGTAATTTAAAAACCAAAAAACAATTGAACCATGGCGGACATTAAACCCACAACTTCAGCTTCTGCTGCTAAACCGGCAACAGCACAACACCCAAAAAGAAAAGGTAATTCTATTTCATGGATTGCACCTCTTATTTGTATTATTGTAGGATATTCTTTTTGGCGTTTTTATCTGGGCGCACCAGAACATTTCTCACTTCCCGATACTGATCCAAGCCATTGGTTTTGGCCGGGTCATAAAGGTCCTAAACAAACCGTACCCATTGCAAAAATGTATGAAGGTGGTATTATTGTGCCTTTGTTAATCGGAACTTTTTTAACCGTATTAACTTTCGTGGTTGAAAGATATTTAACGGTTACCAAATCAACCGGAAAAGGCAGTATTCAGGAATTTATTCGTAAAGTACAATTTCACTTAGCTAATAAAGATGTAGATAAAGCCTTAGCAGAATGCGATAAACAACAAGGTTCTGTAGGTAATGTAATGAAAGCCGGCTTACGCAGGTACAAAGAAATGATTACCAATACAGAATTAGATACAGAGCAAAAAATTCTGAATATTCAAAAAGAAATTGAAGAAGCTACTGCATTGGAATTGCCAATGTTAGAGAAAAACTTAGTATTCCTTTCAACCATTGCTTCTGTAGCAACCTTGTTAGGGTTGTTAGGAACAGTATTAGGTATGATTAAAGCATTCTCATCTCTTGGTGAAGAAGGCGCAGGTGGTGATGCTGCCCGTGAATTATCTGTTGGTATTTCTGAAGCCTTGTTTAACACCGCTTTGGGTATCGGTACTTCAGCGATTGCCATTATTTTCTACAACATCTTTACTACTAAAATTGATGGTATTACTTACGGTATTGATGAGTCTGGCTTTACATTAACACAAAGTTTTGCTGCTAACTATAAATAAGTTTGTGGAAAAATTTGAAAAAGGAATCTCATTAGTGAATTAATGTAAAATCAGTAAAATGGCAAGACCTAAATTACCACGAAAAAGCACGAATGTAGACATGACTGCGATGTGCGATGTGGCATTCTTGTTGCTGACATTCTTCATATTGGCAACAAAATTTAAACCACCCGAGGCTATTGAAATCGTTACACCCAAATCAGTTGCTTCAAAAGTTGCACCATCTAAAGATGTAGTGTTGGTTAGTGTAAATAAAGACGGCAAAGTATTCTTCTCAGTAGAAGACCCTGATGCCAAAAAATACATTGCCAATGCCATTAACAATACAAAAAATTTGGGAATTGATGTGAATGCATTTGTGAATGCACAGTTTATTGGTGTGCCTTTTAGCCAATTAAAATCATTTTTGGCTTTGCCTGAAGCTGATCGTAAAGCCAATGCGCTTCCCGGTATCCCGGTTGATACTACGAAAGGCCCTAATGAAATGATTGATTGGATGCGTTATGCAGTAGATGCTTACCAGGGCAAAAAAATGAACCTGTTATTGAAGGGCGATAATAAATCCAAATATCCTTCTGTTGAAGGAGTAATAAATGCCTTTAAAAAAACAGATCAACTGAAATTTGCAATGGTAACCAATCCTGAAGCAGTTCCAACCGGAAGTGAATTATGGAAATTAGCACAGAAAGGCCAAAGAACCGAAGAATAAAACCAGTATAGTTTAACCCAATTTGTTCACTCTAAAATTATCCTGTTATGGCAGAAATGGATACCTCCTCGGGCGGGGGACATAAGAAAGGCCCGGGCGTCAAGAAAGGGAAAAAAATGTCTACACGTGTAGACTTAACGCCAATGGTTGACTTAGGGTTTCTGTTAATTACCTTTTTTATCTTTACAACAACTATGAGCCAGCCAACGGCCATGAAGCTCTTTTTACCAAAAGATGCGGATAAACCGGATGAGCAAAATAAAATTAAAGCGTCAGGAGCCCTCACTATATTATTAGGCGGTGATAATACCGTGTTTTATTATGAAGGTGAATTGGCACCTAATGCCACTAATTTTAAATCGGCCAATTATAGTAATGGAGATGATGGTATCAGAGCAGAGATTTTAAGAAAAAAAGCAAGCACACCTGAAAAAGATTTGATGGTGGTAATTAAACCCTCACCACAGTGTACTTATAAAAATGTTGTAGATGCATTGGATGAAATGTCTATCAATGTGATTAAAAGGTATGCGTTGGTGGATATATCACCGGTAGAAGAGCAGTTGGTACAAAAATCACAAGCTGCTGCACCAGCCGGAAATTAATTCAGTAAAGGTGTGAAAATTATTAGAAACCGCATCTCATTTTAAAGTTTATTATCATGGACGCAAAACAAGTATTGAATGCCGATTTTCTCGACATCATATTCGATGGTAGAAACAAAGAATATGGGGCATATGAATTGCGCAAAACATACAACAAGCGAATTATTACCGGTGTAATTTTTATGCTTGCTTTTACTGCGTTGTTCTTATTGCTTTCGGTGTTGGGAAATTCAACTAAAAAGGCAAAAACACAAATAATGGTACAGGATGTTTCTTTGGCCAATGTTACCGACAAACCTAAAGAACCACCACCACCACCGCCGCCTCCACCACCCAAAGTGGAGCCACCTAAAGTAGAAATTACCAAATTTACTCCTCCTAAAATTGTGAAAGATCAGGAAGTAAAAGAACCTCCTCCGGAAGTAGCAAAATTAGAAGATACTAAAATTGGTACCATTAATCAGGAAGGTGCGAAAGATATGGGAATTGTTGCCCCTGTTGTAGAAAACAAAGGTACCGGTGTAGTTGAAGCACCCAGGCAACAAGAAGATTACGACAAAATTTTTACTGTAGTACAAATTCAGGCTGAGTTTCCCGGTGGTTTGGCTGCATGGCAAAAATATTTGGAACGTAATTTAAACAGTAGTGTACCAGTAGATAATGGTGCTCCTCCCGGTAAATACACCGTTGTTGTAAGTTTTATTGTTGATAAAACCGGCGCCATAAGCGATATTAAAGCGGAAAATGATCCTGGTTATGGAACAAAAGATGAGGCTATCCGTGTATTGAAAAAAAGTCCGAACTGGAAACCTGCTGTTCAAAATGGTCGAAATGTAATTTATCGCCAACGCCAAAGCATTACTTTTGTGGTGGCTGATGAATAATTAGAATACTACTTCAATTTTAAAAAGCCTGCAGGTATCTCATTTGCAGGCTTTTTATTTATCTCATTTTTGAATGTTTATTGCGTTAATTTGTACCCATCTTCATAACATGTTATGCAACAATTTACTAATTATAGCACCATCATAGCATTGGCTACACCACCTGGTTCGGGTGCAATAGGTATTATACGTTTAAGTGGTGCAAATGCTATTCCCATTGTAAATTCAATTTTCAGAGGAAAAAATTTATTGCTACAACAAGGCTATACCGTTTATTATGGTGAAATTGTAGATGGAGAACAAGTTATTGATGAAGTGTTAGTCACGCTTTTTAAAAATCCTAAAAGTTATACCGGAGAAGATATCGTTGAAATTAGTTGCCATGGTTCACTCTATATATTGGAATCTGTGATACAACTTTGTATTCAAAAAGGTGCTGTTCCGGCAATGCCCGGTGAATTTACACAACGTGCTTTTTTAAATGGTAAAATAGACTTAACGCAAGCAGAGGCAGTGGCAGATTTAATTGCCAGTAATGCTGCCGCTGCACATAAAGCTGCATTACATAACTTAAAAGGTGGGTTTCGGCATGTTTTAGATGATATGCGTGAGCAACTCATTCACTTTAGCGCTTTGATAGAATTAGAATTAGATTTTAGCCAGGAAGATGTTGCTTTTGCAGATAGAAATGAACTGATCAATTTGCTGCATCAATTAACCAATCGCACGAATCAATTATTGCATTCATTTGCTTTGGGTAATGTTATTAAAAATGGCGTAAAAGTAGCCATTGTAGGCAAACCTAATGCAGGAAAAAGTACCTTATTAAATGCACTTTTAAACGAAGAACGAGCTATTGTAAGCGCTATTGCCGGTACCACTCGTGATACAGTAGAGGAAACTTTAAATATTCAGGGTGTTTTATTTAAATTAATTGATACGGCCGGTATAAGGCAGCATAATACCGATGAAATTG
>JAKAKY010000197.1 GCA_021824365.1 Bacteroidota bacterium
ATGAATAACCGATTTACAACTGAAAGATGAATATACAACATTTAACATGCGTTTCCAAATTTATTTTTAAAATTTCTCTGTTTCTTAAAGTAGGTTCATTGAAAGGTAAACAATCACAAAAGGATACTTTTCTTATTAAATCGGCAATTTCAAAACTAGATTGCAGCACAATAAAGAGGATTCAGGAAACATTTACTTACAAGTACATTTTAGTTACATTTGTACGTAAAACATCCATAGAATTATGAAACCTGCTGATATCAATATTAAACTTAATTGAAAGTTACTTCAAGCTACTTAAAAAATTGAGCCCGAATCATAAATTAGACCTTATTGCTAAACTTTCTGAGTCAATGAAAACTACCAAAACTACTGAAAACGATTTACTTCAATCGCTTTATGGTTCGTTTATTTCTGAACAATCGGCAGATGAGCTCAAAAAAGCAAGAACCTTTAATCGTAAAAGAGCTTCGTTGTGAAAAAGTATCTTCTTGACACCAATATCTATATTTATTTTCTAAAAGGCCAATTTAATCTGTACCAAAAGACTAAAAAAGCAGGTGTTGAAAATTGTTTTGTTTCTGAAATAACAATTGCCAAGCTGAAATATGGCGTTGAAAATAGCAGTCAAAACTCGAAAAATAGAGAAACTCTCGAAAAATTTCAGAATCAGTTTATAATCCTACCTATTTATAATACCCTCAACATTTATGCAAAAGAAAAAGCACGATTGAAATTGAAAGGTAAAATATTAGACGATTTTGATTTGCTGATAGTGATAGATGCAACAGCAATTGCAAATAACCTCACCATGGTAACCCGGAATATAAGTGACTTTGAACGATTGGAGAAAATTGAATTGAAAGATTGGACTTCCGAATAAACCAATGTTACCCCAATTGCAAAAGAAAATATTACCCAAACTTTACGGAAGTCATGGTTAATGAGCCGCCAATAGCCTGATCATTGAATAGCATGGCTTCCTTCCTTTTCATTGCGCAAACCCATGGTATAGATTAACGATATATAATGTTCGGGGGTGGGTATGGCTAATTTGGCTGCTGTTTCCAATTGTGCATAATGAATTAAAGCAGGTGCATTGTTTTGCAAAATGAGTGTTTTAAAAGTTTCGTTGATTTCGGTTACCCAATCATAAGCAAAACCCGGCTCATTCAGTTTTTGCCAGTTTACCATACGTAAGTTATGCACCATATTGCCGCTGCCAATTATTAATACACCACGTTTACGCAATGCCTGCAATTCTTTGGCCAGTTCAAAATGATAACGGGCTTCTTTTGTATAATCAATACTTAGTTGTACGTCAACTTCTGTTCCTAATTCAATGGTCGACATTCCCTTTTTCTTTGCGGTAATCCTAAATAGCATATGAAAAGCCTTCAACAGGGGCATCTTTACACCATGAAAAATCGTATTGGCTGTAATGCTCTCATCATAACCGCAACGCTTGCACCTGCTATAATAAAACAATCTACCCCTTATGGCGCTCTTTACACCCACACCTCGAACACGAAAAATCTTTGCTCTACCTGAGCGACATAAGATACCGGTAACAATCTTCATTGGTTTGAAACCGCTTCGAAAACTCAATCGCATTCATCTCTTTAAACATAACTAATAATTTTAGCTGTAATTTACTAATATATTTAGTTATATCCAAACCTTTTTCATACCTTCGAGAACTATATACCTAATCCTATTATTTAAATATAAATATTATTGTATTTAAATAATATATTGAGCTTATTTCATTAGCGTTTTTGGAATAACAATAATTGGTTCTATTCGGATGTCTTTATAATAAATTTCTGCCCCCTCAGATTGTATTTGAATTTTCCCCCTTGTAAGTGGCACTGTGTGGCCGTTTATTACCTTTGCAGAATGATATAATACCATCATAACCTTTCCATTTACCACATGTATACTGGTATCACCCATACAATATAAATCAAGTGTATTCCATGTACCGGCCGGATACTCATTATCACCTCTTTTTAAACAATGCCTGCCATTACTACTGCTTGCACTAAAATTAATCATTTTACCATTTGGATTAAATACATAATTGCTATCGTTTATTTTATTAGCAGGAATATCTTCAGCAGCACCTGCAACACCCCAATAATCGCCGCAATTTCCTTGTTCAACTTGAAATTCCTGCGATCTCATCCATGCACCTGCATCTGCACCATTAGCACCAGTTGAAAAATACAAAATGCCACTATCCATTTTCTTTCCGCGTTTCTGACCCCATAATAAATTCCCCCATTTAAATTTCAATTGTAAATGAAAATTACTATATTTATTTTTCGTAATAATTGCCCCCCACTGCTGGCCTGATATTCGAATTACATTTTCACCATCCACCCTAATAACTGAAAAAACTTTTTGTGGGTCATTGTTCAAACCAACTGGCTTGGAACTCAAAAGTTTTCCTTCATCATCAATAGGGGGAGCAATATATGTATCCCAACCTTTTAAATTTTGCCCATTAAACAAATTACGCCAACCTTTTTCAGGTGGTAACATTGCTATCACCGAAAAGGCAATTATAATTAATGAAATGAATTTGATTTTTTTCAATGCTTATTTATTTTTTTATTAAGTAAAATTATATGATTTGAAAATACCAGCAGTTTTAAATTTTCGCAGTTTAATTCATCAATAAATAAAATTCAACAACCTGATATCATCGCCATCACTTCTATTTCTATTAACATACGTTCATCTAATAAACCGGCTTGCAGCATGGTTGCAGCGGGTTTTACCTGGCCAAAATATTTTTGCAATACCGGTTTACATAAAGTAAACAAATGGGCATTGGGCAAAATATACCTTACCTGAACAACATCTTGTAATGAAGCGCCTGCCTGTTGCAGTGCCTGTTCAATATTTAAAAAGGTTTGTTCTGTCTGTGCAACAATATCACCGGCAATGGTCATGGTAGTATAATTAAAACCCGTGGTACCTGATACAAAAATAAATGGTGGAACCACCACTGCTCTGGAATAGCAGATTTCTGCTTCGTATAGCGAGCCGGAACTGATATGTTTCTTTTGCATGAATGAATTATTGTTAAATAAAAAGGAAATTACAATAAATTTTCGCATAAAAATCATTATATAAAAAAACCACTTGTAAAAATACAAGCGGTTTGAAACATGTTTAAAAATAACTGAATGAAACTAATCTACCTTAATGAACTTACCGGTTTGATCAAAAATCAAGTCCTTACCTTTTATCTCCGCTTCATAAGTTACCACTCCTTTCGCGTCGGTTACCAATCCGGCTTCTTTTATTTTTGCACCATGTTCATTTGCCTGCACATACTGCGCAACGCCGGCAGGTAATTGATTAACCGGTATGGCTTTTACAATTTCAATAAACACGCCGGAAGGAGTAAACTGTGCAGAATTATCCTCCCCTGATCTGCCACCCCAATTAGCCTCATAATTTCCCTTTTCCTTTTCCCAAGAAATTTTTGCATGGCCGGATTCAGGAAACTTTTTAGCACAGGCTGTTTGTACCTGCTCTGGTACGTCTGACTTTTTTAAATCCTGTGCCGAGCAACTCATTACGGTTAACCCTAATAGTACTGCTGAGAATAAATACATTTTCATACTGTTTTATTTTGTTGAACCGTAAAAGTATTTTCAAAATCTGATGAAAATTTGAAGTAAACCAACTTTCACACAATTAGATTTAATCATATTATTACCCAAATAAAATCATATTGGCTACCGGTAATTTGTCTCGTTATGATGGTCTTTTACTACACCATTGCTGCCTTCTACTGTAGCAGCAGGGTATATGTCCTGCTTTTGTTCATCGGTCAGTACCATTCTTACATTACCCAAATGGTCTTTGATAAAATAATCCATCACAAAACCGGCCGGGGCACTGCCAACTGCGGGTTTAAATCTTGCCCTGCCTTCTTCATGACTTACAAATTGTAACACGTCATTCTGATATACAAAACCATTAATATAAAGTGTTGTATTAGTAATTGCAGGGTTTAGGGTATTATCCGTTGTTATTTTGGCCAGCTTATTGCCCGAAGCATCATATACATAGTTAATGCTGCCTTTTGCCGTTACACTTACCTGCTGTGGCAGGTTTAAATAATTGTATTGTATACTGCTAATGACTTTATTCTGGTCGCTGATTAAATTGCCATTGGCATCATAAGCATAATCGGTGGTTGTTTTTGTAGCGGTGTTATAATGAAAATCGCCCAAGGTACTGGTTGGGTTATTGGCCGCATCGGTTACCTGCTGTAATTGATTACTGCTGCCATTATTCTGATAGCTATAATTCAGTTGGTCTATCAATCCTGAACTCCCTGTTAAATACCCATACTGATTCATGGTTAGTATATTGCCATTGGCATCGTAACTAAGGTTGTTTACGCTAAAATTTATAAAAGCATTGTCCCAACTATTGCTATTGCTGTTTTGCAGAAAGCCGGCTGCTGTTATCCGGTTCACATTATCGTAAGTAAAATCATATTTACGGTTGGTGGCATCACCGGCCGATTTCCATACCGTACCGGCTATATTGCCATTGTATTGTGCATTGGTATAGGTAGTGCCTGCAACAGAGCTGGTTTTATCATAGGCTAATTCCATTCCAAATTTATTGCTGCTGCTGCCACTAATATAGTTGCGGTTAATACCCAGTAACCAGCTTCTTATATTATAATCATAGCTAAGTGATTCTATACCACTGCCCAGGGTTTTGGTTTTTAACTGTCCTAATTCATTGTATTGATTGCTTACTATCGTTTTTTCAGCACTGCTGGCAGCAACACCGTTTACGTTGCTGTTGATGGTTTTTGTAATAGCAAGCAGCCGTCCTGCCTGATCATAACTGTATTTGGATAAAACAGTGTGGCTTTGTGCATTATTCCCACCTTTGTTGTGTTGCAACAGGTTATGTAATATTTTACCACTAAAATCGTATTGGTTAGTTGAAATATCTATACCGCCTGTATAGTTT
>JAKAKY010000024.1 GCA_021824365.1 Bacteroidota bacterium
TATCCTTTAATAAATAAGTAGTGTGTATTCCTTCCATTAAAATAGGATAATCGTTTTGTAGCAAATTTTGTAACAGTGTTTCGTTGATTCTGCTACTAACAATGTAGGGCAGGTTTATTGATAAAGCCTGATGTCCGGTTAATCTTGGATAATAGTGTACTGAATGGCAATATTGGTTCAGCACTTGTTGCGCTAAATTATTATATAAAAAACAATGTAGGTGTATTTGTACCCCTTGTTGTTGCAAAGCGGGTAATTTGTAGAAAAGGTCAAATAATCCGCCATGGGTAACAGGGTAGGGTACAGTAAAATCTATGATATGCAAATGTTTTTCCAAAATGATAATAATTTAATTTCTTCCTGTTGCCAATTCAACTTCTTTCTTGCAATACCGCATTGCTGTTGTAACTGTTGATACAAAACAGTATCATTCAATAAATTGTTCATTGCATTTGCTAATGTAGTTTCGTCGGTAGTATTTACCATATAGGCAACCTGATATTTTTGTTGAATAGCTGCGTAAGCAGGATAGTTTACACAAATTTGAGGAATACCTGCCATGATATAATCAAAAAAACGATTGGCAAGTGAATGTGTTTGGTTAAAGCCGGTAGCTTCAAACAGGGTTAATCCAAAATAGGCACCTGGTGTAATTGTTTTTAGTTTTTCAGGCAACATGGCACCAACGAGTTGTATTTTTTCTTCTAGTCCATATGCTTTAATCAAGGTTTTCGCTTCCTCATAAAAGTTACCCGTGCCAATAATCCATAAAACAGCAGGTACTTGTTTCATGGCCGGTATCAGGGTTTCAAAGCATCTGCCATGGTTCACGGCTCCCTGGTATAGAATTACTTTGGTGTCAGAAATTGTTGTGTTGGCAGGAAAATTCGCCGGCAGTAGTGGTAAATTTCGGATAATGTTGTATTGAACTCCGAACTTTTGTTGAAATGTGTTCTGCAATATTTTATTAACCGTATAACCATGTTTAAATTGAGGAATACACCATTTTTCTATCAGTTGCCAAACCCATTGTATCAGCTTTCGGATTACAATTTCTTTTTGCTCTGAAAAATATTCGTGTGCATCATACACTCTTTTTACTTTTTTTATTTTAGAATAAAAAAGGCAGGGCAGCAAAGTATCTGCATCAATGGCACAAACAATGTCCATTTTTTGAGAAAATAAATACAAGAACAGCCGGATATTATATTCAGCATAAAATAAAAACGATTTTGCAAAAATACAATTGAGTAAAATGGTACGATATGTTGTTTTATCAGGAATTGGGTGGTTTTTTACTTTTCTACCTATTAAACAAACCGAATAGCCGTGGTTAGCCAGCGAGGTACATATGCGCTGCATGCGCTGGTCGTAAACAATTGAATTGGTAACTGTAAAATAAATCCGCTTCAATTTCTCAGGTTAAGGGGTTGGTAACAAATATATCATTCCGCCGGTTTTTGGGGCTTATTTTCTTGTATAGCATCCAAATTCTACTATTTTTGAACAATGTGGTTAATAAAAATAAGGCGGCTGCAAATATTTTAGAAAATAATTATTACCTTTGCCGCCATAATATTTCAGAAAAAATAATCAAGACGCAAAAAAGAAATTGAGATGCCAATCACAAAAGAAAAAAAAGTTACTATTTTAACCCAATTTGCCGGAAAAGAAACCAATACCGGTTCTATTCAAGGTCAAATAGCTTTGCTTACAGAGCGTATTGCCCAAATCAGTGCTCATTTGCAGGTAAATAAAAAAGACCACTCTACCCAGCGCGGTTTAATGCAACTGGTTGGTAAAAGAAAACGTTTACTGGCCTATTTGCAAAAAACCAATTTAACGGGTTACAGGGCTTTAATTGAAAAATTAGGGCTTAGAAAATAAAATGACATGTTTTTAAAGCTATTCCTGACTGTAAATTTTTCGGTTGGGAATAGTTTTTTTTAAAGCAGTTACCTGTATTTGTTTTTCATTCATTTATTGCAATTTATTTGCATGCCATATACAAACAGGCCGGCTAAATTTCAATACAAATTAACGTATTATGTTATCACAACCTATTCAAGTAAGGTTTAATTTGCCCGGCGGAGCCGAAGTTATTATTGAAACGGGTAAACTGGCTCGCCAGGCAGATGGTGCAGTTACCGTTCGTCAGGGTAATTGTATTTTGTTAGCAACTGTGGTTGCCAACAAAGAACCCAAAGAAGGACAATCTTTTTTTCCATTAAGTGTTGATTATCAGGAAAAATTTGGTTCTGCCGGACGTATCCCCGGTTCTTTCTTTAAAAGAGAAGGCCGATTAAGCGATTATGAAATTTTAATCTCTCGTTTGGTTGATCGTGCTTTAAGACCTCTGTTTCCTGATGATTATTTATGTGATGTTCAGGTTTTAATTACTTTAATTTCTTCTGATAAAGAAGTAATGCCCGATGCACTGGCTTGTTTAGCTGCCTCTGCTGCATTGGCTGTTTCAGATATTCCTATTAAAGAAATTATTTCAGAAGTGCGTGTTGGCCGCGTAAATGGGAATTATATTATTAACCCCACCAGAACAGAATGTGAGCAGGCGGATATGGATTTTATTGTAGCCGCTACCCAAAAAAATCTGATGATGGTGGAAGGAGAGGCGAAAGAATGCCAGGAAGAAGATTTAGTAAAAGTATTAGAAGTAGCACACAATGCCATTCGTGTACAAATTGAAATGCAAAAACAACTTCGCGATAAAAAAGGAATAACAACTAAACGTGATTATCCCAAACCTCCACAGGACGAAAATATACAACAACAAGTTAAGGATTTTTGCACAGATAAAATATTTGAAATAGCTCGAAGTGCCAGCGGTAAAGATCAGCGTACGGAAGCTTTCTCTAACTTGAAAAAAGCGTTGGTAGAAAGTTTGGGTGAAACGGCAGATGATACTGCTAAATCATTAGCAAAAAAATATTTCGACGATTTACAATGGGAGTTAGTCCGCAATATGATGCTTGATGAGAGAAAGAGATTAGATGGTCGTCAGCTTACCGAAATTCGCCCATTAGCTATGGAGGTTGATGTGTTGCCCTCTCCTCATGGTTCAGCTTTGTTTACCCGTGGCGAAACACAGTCGTTAACTACCGTTACATTGGGTACACCTTTGGACCAGCTTTTAATAGAAAGCGCAGCCAAATCTGATTATTCTAAATTTATTTTGCATTATAATTTTCCGCCATTTTCAACCGGAGAAGTAAAACCCATGCGTGGACCTGGTAGAAGAGAAGTGGGGCATGGTAATTTAGCAATGCGCTCTTTAAAACAAATGATGCCGGGTAATGAATATCCATATACAACCAGAATAGTTAGTGATATTCTTGAATCAAATGGTTCTTCTTCTATGGCAACTGTTTGTGCAGGTTCTTTGGCATTAATGGATGCAGGTGTACCAATCCCAAAACATGTGAGCGGTATTGCCATGGGCTTAATTACCCGCTCTACCGATAACAAATATGCTATTCTTACCGATATTTTAGGTGATGAAGACCATTTGGGTGATATGGATTTTAAAGTAACCGGTACCAGAGATGGCATTTGTGGTGTACAAATGGATATTAAAATTGATGGGTTAAGTATGGAATTAATGCGCGAAGCATTAAACCAGGCTAAAGCTGCACGTTTCCATATTTTAGATGCCATGTATGCTACTATACCTGAAACACGTCCGGAAGTGAAACCTCATACGCCAAGAATGGAAAAAATAATAGTAGACAAAGAATTTATTGGTGCTATTATTGGCCCCGGTGGTAAAGTGATTCAGGAATTACAACGCGAAACCGGTACTACCATTAATATTGAAGAAGTAGGCAATACAGGTGAGGTTAGTATTTTCTCCGTAAACAAAGAAGGTTTAGACAAAGCGGTAGCCAAAATAAAAGGCATTGTAATGGTGCCTGAAGTAGGTGAAGTATATGATGCTGTAGTAAAAGGTATTAAAGAGTTTGGCGCTTTTGTTGAATTTCTTCCCAAGAAAGAAGGCTTATTACACATTAGTGAAATCAGTTGGAAACGCTTAGAAAATTTAGATGGCGTTTTAAAGGAAGGTGATAAGCTAAAAGTAAAATTGATTGGAATTGATAACAAAACCGGCAAATTTAAATTAAGTCGTAAAGTGTTAATGCCCAAACCGGATGCCAGTAGCAAACCAACAGATGATGTTGCTAACAATCAATAATTTTACATCATTATAACATCCAAAGCTGTTTACTGTTTAGGTAAGCAGCTTTTTTTTGAACTACCACTCAAACATTTGCCATGGTATACACAAAATTGAAAATAAAACTACCCAATGATGAACTAACTGAAATTTTGATAGCGCAACTGGAGCTACAAGGTTTTGAAGGGTTTGAAGAAAATGCAGGATACCTAATAGCTTATATGAATGAAAGAGATTTTAATGAAGCCGAAGTAACTACATTATTACAACAATATCAACTACAATTTACTATTGAATCGGTTCCGGAACAAAATTGGAATGCTAATTGGGAAGCCAATTTTTCACCGGTTTTAATAGATAATTTTTTAGCAATACGTGCCCATTTTCATGCCGCCATTACTAATGTAGAGTATGAAATTATTATTACGCCGAAAATGAGTTTTGGCACCGGGCATCACCCCACAACTTTTCTGGTAATGCAGTTAATGAAACAAATTGATTTCAACCAAAAAAATGTATTCGATTTTGGCACGGGAACAGGCATTTTAGCCATTTTAGCTGAAAAGTTAGGTGCTTCATTAGTTTATACGATAGATTGCGATGAATGGAGTATTGCAAATGCGGCTGAAAACTTTGAAATGAACCATACCAAATATTGTCACATTGAGCAGGCCAATAATGCTGCAACTGATCAAAAATTTGATATTATTCTGGCTAATGTTAACAGAAACATTATTTTAGATAACCTGCACTATTTTATCAAATGTTTATCACCAAAAGGCTTAATTTTATTGAGCGGTTTGTTGGTTTCTGATGCATCTGAAATCAGTAACATCATCCAACATCAAACAGTTTGGCAACAAAAATCATTAATCGAAAAAGATGGTTGGATAGCTATTTTATACCAAGCATAATTTTTGTAGCCATTTTTCGTTATGAAATAATTGTAAATTTTTAAGTCAGGAAGGTTATATTTGACATCCCAATTTCAAATAGTTTACAGTGAAGTGTGTACATTATAAATTGTATACTTCAAAACTGTAGCTTACAAGTTTAGAATACATTGATACACATGAAAGAGATTATACTCATCATTACAGCCTATTTAATCGGTTCTATTCCTACATCTGTTTGGGTAAGTAAGCGTTTTTTTGGTATTGATATTCGCGATTATGGAAGCGGAAACGCCGGAGCTACCAATACTTACAGGGTATTGGGCAGTAAATGGGGTACCTTTGTAATGATTATTGATATGCTGAAAGGTGTTGTTGCTACTTCATTGTATATACTTTATCCTGAATATTTAACTAACGAATTACACCGCACCAATTTAATGATTGGATTAGGTTTGGCTGCCGTACTTGGTCACATTTTTCCTATTTGGGCAAATTTTAAAGGCGGAAAAGGAGTGGCTGCATTATTTGGAATGGCATTAGCTATTCAACCCATTGTAGCAGTAAGTTGTGTAGGGGTATTTTTATTAGTACTTTACCTTACCCGGTTTGTTTCTTTAAGTTCAATTTTGGCAGGGATTGCCTTTATGGTATTAATTCTTTTTATTTTTAATGAAAAAGAAACTTTATACCGCATTTTTGCTGTTATTGTTGCGCTAATGATTATTTTAACGCATCAAAAAAATATTTCGCGGATTATAAAAGGTACCGAAAGCAAAGTGCCTATTCTGAAACACAGAGACAGGCGAAAAAAAAGGCATGAATAAATACCATATTGCGTTCCAGTTGTGATGTACTTTTAATTCCTCAATACTTTAAGCACACTTTAAATTCTTCCAATTCTGCCGATGCATACTTTTCAGCATTATTTTGTTAGATTGCAGAAGAATGTAGCTTAATTTTTTAAGATTATTAAAACAACAGCCTAAATATTTCTTTATATGGAAGTGAAATTGGCTTATGATGGATGTAGGAATTATGTGTTATTTGCGTTTGTTATTTTTGTAGTGATGATTTTAGATGGTTGTAGCCGTAATACAATTACGGGCAGAAGCCAATTGAGTCTTGTTCCGGAAACTGAGGTACAAGCCTTAGCCATTACACAATACCAATCATTTTTGTCTTCTAACAAAGTTGTACCTGCAACCACTAAAGACGCAGAAATGGTACAAAGAGTTGGGCATAGAATTGCAGCAGCTATTCAAAAATATTATACGGAACACGGGCAGCCCAATGCACTGAAAAATTATCATTGGGAATTTAATTTGGTAGATAGTAAAGAAATCAATGCCTGGTGTATGCCCGGCGGAAAAGTGGTAGTGTATACGGGAATTTTACCGGTTACCCAAAATGAAACAGCATTAGCCATTGTATTGGGTCATGAAATTACACATGCCGTTGCCGGGCATGGCCGTGAAAGAATGAGCCAGCAGTTGTTGGCACAGGGCATTGAAGTAGCAGGTAATGTGGCTTTATCTACCAATACCCGTGCGGTAAATTTGTTTAATCAGGTTTATGCGCCAACCGCTCAGGTGGGTGTATTATTACCCAACTCAAGGAAACAGGAATATGAAGCGGATCATTATGGACTGATATTTGCCGCAATGGCAGGGTACGACCCAAGAGAAGCTATTCCGTTTTGGAAAAGAATGGAAGCACTTGGTGGTGCGAAACCGCCTGTTTTCTTAAGCGATCATCCGGCTGATGCAAACCGCATACAAAAATTAGAGGCTTTAATGCCGGAAGCCTTAACCTATTATCATCCTATATCGGGCAAATAGGAGGCAAATAATCGGTAAATATTGGCTTGTTTCTGTTCTATTCTTAAAAATATGACCAAAAATCGATTATTTTCATTAATTTTGCAATCCTATTCTTCTCCCAATTAGATCACCTGAAATTTGTTTTAGGCATGTCAAATCAGAGTTTATTTGAAAAGTTAGATTTAAATAATGAAAGGACAATTCTTATTCAAGGACTGCCTTCTTCTATTGAAAAACAATTTGTTAAGCTATCTTACGCTAAAAACGTAACCCCTTTACTGAAATCGAAAAAGGTAGATTTTGCACTCCTCTTTGCCATTAACCTTTGCCAGTTAAATACCATTTTGAAAGAAGTATTTGCGGCATTGCATAATGAAAGCAAACTTTGGATAGCTTTTCCAAAACAAACCAGTAAAATTGTGAGCGACTTAAACAGAGACTGTAGTTGGTCTTGTTTAACGGATAAAGGTTACGAAACAACAGATTTGGTTGATATAGATCATGTATGGAATGCAATGCGTTTCAAAAAGAAAATTGGAGTTGTTGTTGAAGAAACAGTAGTTGTAGTAAATGCAGCCATTGAAACTGAACCCAAAAAGGAAACAAAAAAAAGAATAGATTTTGATAAAAACTTAATTGTGCCTCCGGTAGAATTAGAAAAAATTTTTACCAGGCATAAAAAAGCGAAGGAAATTTTTGCTGCTTTACCCGTATCGCACCAAAAAGAATATGTTAGCTGGATTGAAGGAGCAAAAAAACAAGATACCAAACAACGTAGATTAGAAGCTGTTATAGAAAAATTAATGGCAGGTAAAAAAAATCCGCTTGAAAAATAATTTATGACATTTATCAATATAGAAATTAAAGCAAAATGCTTTCACCCCGAAAAAGTGGAAGCATTTTTAGTTAGTGCAGGTGCTGATTTTAAAGGTATTGATTATCAGAAAGACACTTATTTTAATGTTACCAATGGCCGGCTGAAATTGCGCCAGGGAAATATTGAAAATAATTTAATTTATTATGAACGGTCTAATCAATCGGGCCCAAAACCATCTTATTTTCAATTGGTACAGGTACAAGATAGCAATGCATTATTAGATGTTTTATCCCGTTCTGTTGGGAAAAAAATTGTGATTGATAAAAAAAGGAAAATCTATTTCATTGAAAATGTAAAATTTCATATTGATGAAGTGGCAGGATTGGGATATTTTGTAGAAATAGAAGCCAGTAATTTAATGCGCCCTGAAAAAAAAGAACAGGAATTACAAGCACAATGTGCAGTTTATATGGAGGCATTACATATACATGAAGAAGACCTGTTGCAGAATAGTTACAGTGATATGTTGGAAAATATACTTCAATAAATTATTTTAAAATTACGGTACCAATTTTCTGCGTCAGCTCACGTTCAATAGCTTTTAAATGTTTGTGTACTTCTATTAAGCGCATTTGCTCTTCTATACCTGCATTTTCCATATCTTTCTGGTTTTGAACAAACATTTTTTTGATTTTTCGAAGTTTAAAATAATCCACACTTAATAAAATATCCTGATGTGCAACATCACGGTTAGTAATGTTCAATCCTTCAATCTTTTCATCCCACTTTTGGCTTAGTTCAAAAGGCGAAACGGTTATAGTAATCACCAATTTCCGGATAGCGCTATTTTCGTGGTATAAAAATGTTTTAGCATCGGGTTGTTGCTCTTGTTCATATAATTGCCTGTATTCCTGAATTGTTTGGTGAATTAAAGTATTTTCAATTTCAAAATTTTCAATCTCCTGAAAAACAAAATCAGCCATTGTTATATTTTCATCCCATTGTTTTAAACCATGCTCTAACAAAGCCCTTAATAGATTTCGTTCTTGTAATTCATCTTGTTGCAGTAATAAAATGTCTTCGTTTGCATCTGGTTGTGATGCAGGACTGGTGGGAGTTGGTAGATTAAAACTGTTTTTCTTTTCAGCCTTTGCTAATTCATTTCTTTTATAGGTATTAATCAGGTTATACAAACCTGCCTCATCTACATTTAATAATGTTGCACTCTGTTTAATGTATTGTTGCTGCTTCCAAAAATCTTCTGCTTTATTTATTTTACTGAGGGTTTCTGCAATTTGATTAACAACGGCATTTTTCTTTGCCACATCATTACCCGCCTCTTTCAGCAACAATTCTAACTGAAAAATGATAAAATCTTTTTTATGTGTAGCAACAAAATCATTGAAGGCAACCGTACCCAATTGACGAACATAACTATCCGGGTCTTCCTTATCAGGAATGAGTACCAATTTTACATTCAGGCCTTCTTCCAAAGCCATATCTAAACCCCTTAATGCTGCTTTAATACCAGCTGCATCGCCATCATAAATAATGGTAAGGTTGTCGGTATATTTTTTAATGATGCGTAATTGATCAACTGTAAGAGAAGTACCGCCACTGGCCACAACATTCTCAATACCAGCCTGGTGCAAACTAATTACATCTGTATAACCTTCCACCAATAAACATTCATCTGCTTTATCAATAGCCAGCCGTGCAAAATAAATACCATACAGCACTTTGCTTTTTACATAAATTTCATTTTCAGGGGTATTGACGTATTTGGGCGATTTATCGTTTTTACCAATAATTCTGGCGCCAAATCCTATCATTTTTCCTGTATTATTATGTATGGGGAAAATAATTCTGTTGCGATAATTATCTATCCATTCCTGATCATTTCTTCGAACCACCAACCCTGATTTCAACAAAAGTTCGGGATTGAATTGATGACTAATTAAATCAGGAGCCAAAGGATGATTAGCGGAAGGATTATAGCCCAACTGAAATTTGTCAATAATAGCATCAGTAAAGCCTCTTTCATATAAATAACTAAGTGCTATTTGCCTGCCTTCATCTGTATGCAATAATGCATTGGAAAAAAATTTCTGTGCATGACTGTTGATGATATACAGACTATCTGCTGCATGTTGCTGCTGCACCTGTTCTGCACTTACTTCGGTTTCTTCAATGGGAACATGGTATCTTTCTGCCAGCCATTTCAAGGCTTCAACATAACTTAGTTTGTTATGTTCCATTAAAAAAGTAATGGTGTTGCCACTTTTGCCACAGCCAAAGCATTTGTATAATTCTTTTACCGGCGAAACGGTGAAAGAGGGGGTTTTTTCATTATGAAAAGGACACAAACCCAGATAATTGGCGCCGCGTTTTTTCAATTTTACATAATCGCCAATTACATCGAGAATATCAATGCGGTTTTTAATTTGTTCTATGGTTTGTGGGGTAATCATACAATTTGCAAATACGAATATCTGCATTTAGCGGGTGGTTTAAAAAATTATTTGTAGTTTAGTGACGTTACAAAAATATTAATATGTTAAAAAAGGAAAGGCAGGCATATATTCTGCAGCAAATTAATATCCATAATAAAGTATTGTCATCTGACTTAAGTGTGCAAATGAATGTAAGTGAAGACACCATTCGCCGCGATTTGCAGGAATTGGATGAACAGGGTAAAATAACCAAAGTACATGGCGGTGCCTTATCAAAAGCCTTTCATTTTACTTTACAAAGCAATGTGGTATATCAGCAAACCGAAAAGCGGATGATTGCCCAAAAAGCCATTGCATTGTTGCGAGATGGGATGTTTATATTATTATCCGGCGGTACTACTATTGTAGAAATGGTGAAAATACTGCCCAAAGAATTAAATGTAACCTTCATTACAGTGAGCCTTCCGGTTGCATTAGAATTATTAAATCATCCTAACTGCCAGGTTGTTTTTTTAGGAAACTTACTTTCTAAAAATGCTCAAATAGCCATTGGGGCTGAGGTAGTTACCCGTTTAAACGAAATTACTGCCGATATCTGTTTTTTAGGCACCAATAGTATAGATGCCGAAAAGGGCATTACTGATTTAGAATGGGAAGTAATTGAAGTAAAAAGAGCCATGATAAATAGTGCATTAAAAACGGTATCGTTGGCCATTTCAGAAAAAGTAAATACTGTGCAACGTTTACAAGTATGTAAGTTAGAAGCTATTCATACGCTTATCACTGAATTAGATTCTACCGACCCTCGCTTAGCCCCATATAAAGAAGCAGGCCTTCAAATTTTATAAGTATAATTTTAGGTATTTTAAGGGTTATTACGCTGCTTTAATTTTGCAATATTTTGCGTTTTTTAAATTAAAATCTCTCTTTTTGCCGATTTTTGTTTTTTTTTAACAATTTTCTTTGTAATTATGTAATGCCCATTAAAATTGACATTTGCTTGCAGTTGTATTCAAAATATTAATTAAATTTTGCAGTATTATGCAATAGTTGTTATGATTGATTTAGTGTTATGCTGATTATTTTATATTAAAAATTGACTAAAATTTCTTAAAAAATGCTTATAAGAAAGTATGAAAAATTTTTATTGTTTCTATTGATGATGACCACGTTGGGGCTTCATCAGGTTTATGCACAAACACAAACTGTATCGGGTAAAATTTTAGATACAGACAAAAAAACACCCATAGCAGGTGTATCTGTAAAGGTTGAAGGTACCAATATTGCTACACAAACAAACGACGAAGGAGTGTTTAGCATAAAGGCTGCAAAAGGCCAAACTTTGTACATTTCATACATTGGTTTTATGCCTCAAACTATTAAAGTTACCGGTGAACGAATTAACCTCAGTTTGAAAAGTTCAGCAGTTGATTTAGATGAAGTGGTCGTAGCAATGGATATAAAAAGAAAACCAAGAGAATTAGGCTATTCTGTTCAAACAATTACAGGCAAAGAAATTGCAGAAACACAAAGAGAAAATTTTGTGAATAGTTTAGGGGGGCGTGTTGCAGGTTTAACAGTAACCCCTACCAATGGTCAGGCTGGCGCTTCATCCAGCATTGTATTGCGTGGCTTCAATTCCGCTTCTTTGAATAATCAGCCTTTATTTATTGTGGATGGGGTAATTGTAGATAACACTACATTTAATGAAACTTCTAATGGTGGTTCAGGTATTGGCTTAGCTTCTGACCGGCCAAATAGAAATAATGATTATACCAATAGGATAGCCGATTTAAATCCAAGCGATATCCAGTCTGTTACCGTTTTAAAAGGCCCTGAAGCAACTGCATTGTATGGAAGCCAGGCAAGTTCAGGTGCAATCGTTATTACTACTAAACGACCGAATATGAATGGGCGCTTTTCTGTTGGGTATGATAATAGTTTTCGAATGCAACGAGTGAATCGGTTTCCGCAGTTAAATAATAATTATAGCCCTGGTGCATTAGGACTGCCTCTGTTGAATAGCTTCACTTATTTTGGGCCTGCTTTGCCTGCCAATACCCAAACTTATGATAACATTCACAATTTTTTCAAAACAGGATTTGCACAAACACATAATGTTAGTGTTGATTTTGGCAAAAAAGATGTTGGTTTCAGATTTTCCGGTTCCTACTTTGATCAGGATGGTGTTATACCTAACAACACATTCAAACGAATCAATTTCAGACTTTCTAATTATACAAAAATTAATAAGTACATCGACTTCAACCCAACTGTATCTTATATAAATACAATTAATGATAAACCCATACGGGGATTAGGCGGTTTCTTATTAGATTTGTATGCCTGGCCGGTAACGGATAATGCAGCCAGCTATTTAGACAAGTTTGGACATAAGCGTTTATTATATGCCACTACGCCAAATTCGGAATTAATTGATAATCCATTTTTTAGTGTAGCCAAAGTCCGTAGCCAGGACAAAACAGACCGATTTGTAGGAACTTTAGGTATTAATATTCATCCCTTTAGTTGGTTAAACATTGCCGGAAGATTTGGTTATGATACATATAAAACAAATGGTTATACTTTTTACCATCCTGAATCTAGTTTGTTAACCCAGGCAGCCGGTGGATCACTGGATAATTACTATCTCACTTACAAGGGATATAACCACACCATTACTGCTACTGCCACCAAAAAAGTAAATAATTTCTCATTAAGAGGGATGGTAGGAACTATGTGGCAGGATTATGAAACATCAGCATTTGCCATAACCGGTAACAGGTTGATTGATTCTACCGGCACTGATAGTAGCAATACTACACCCGGCACCAGAATTAGATTATTGCGTAATGCTTATGGAAAGCCTAACTTAAATGTAACCAGACAAATGGCCTATTTTGTAGAAGCAGGCTTTGGTTATAAGAATTTATTTTTTGTAAGTTATACGCATCGATTTGAAGCTGCTTCTGTTTTCCCTGCTGCTAATCGAAATTATAATTATCCTGGTTTTAGCGCCAGTGCTATTTTGAGTGATATATTTCCCGGTATGAAGAAAGGAAATATCATCAGTTATGTTAAACTGCGTGCCTCATCTGCAACAACAGCCCGATTAGCAGATCCCTACTCAAACCAGTCAGTATTTGTGAATAATTTATCCAGCTCAATTATTCCGGGATATTCTTATGGTTTCTATAATAACAACCCTAATCTTATGCCTGAAAAACAACAGACTTATGAAATTGGTGCAGAGTTCAAGTTATTCAATAATTTAATTTCATTAGAAGGAGCTTATTATAATACACACAATACCGATCAAATAAGTGTTGGTTTTAGAGCCAGTTACGGTACCGGTTTTGTGTTAAATACCCAAAATGCAACTGAATCTCGAAATCAGGGTGTTGAAATAACAATGGATATTGCTCCTGTCAGAAAAAAAGATTGGGGATGGGATATTCGGTTTAATTTCAACCATATGTGGAATAACGTTATTGCTATACCTGCTTCAATTGCTCAAAATTTAGATTACTATATTTCTGATACCTGGTTATATGCTAATGCAAGAGATGGATACGTTCGAAACCATTCAACCACCACCATTACAGGTTATGGCTATATGCGGAATAGACAGGGAAAAATATTGATTAATCCATCTTCCGGTTTGCCAATGGTAAACACGAGTTTTATACCTATTGGCGATAGAAATCCTGCGTTTACATTAGGTACCATCAACAGCATTCGATATAAAAACTGGAGCTTCAACTTTTTATGGGATTTAAAAGTGGGAGGCGATATATTTAATGCAACAGATATGTATTTAACCAATATTGGTAAAAGTCCCCGGACCAATGATAGAATGAAACCCAGAATTGTAAGTGGTGTTTTGAAAGATGGTTTAGAAAATACCAGCACTCCAACAGCAAATAATATTTTGATTACTCCATATTATAATAGCACTAATTATTATGGTGAAACAACCGGTATGCCCGATGAAGAATTTATTCAAAAAAATGTGAATTGGCTTAGGCTGCGTGATATAACCTTAAATTATTTAATGCCTGAAAATATTGTGAAAAAACTGAAAGGATTTAAATCATTAAGTTTTTTTATAACAGGAAATGATTTGATTTTATTTACCAATTATAATGGCGCAGATCCATCTGTAAATGGCAACACCGCTGCTACAAAAGGGGTAGGAGCTTTTGGTTTCGATTATGGCAATATTGCAACACCAATATCTGTAAATATTGGCCTAAGAGCCGGATTTTAATCAGTTTCCGCTGAAACTTAAATAAATAATTATGAAAAATATGAATTTTAATATTTTTATATGTTTACTGTTGTTTAGCATTATTGTTCTGAACAGTTGCACTAAAAAAATTGACGAAGCTTATCAAAACCCCAATGCTTTAACTGTACAGCCAATTGAAAGCTTACTGCCCGGCGTAATCGGTAATTTTTTAGGAAATGCTTCTTCAGCCGGTAGTGGTTATGGTTTAGGTGGCGATGCTACCATAATTGGCCGCTATATTCAATATTGGAACCATTTTGCTGTAACCTCAAGTGATAACGGTGGTAGTCAATACGACCAAATGGGGGGAACTGTGGGGGGAAGTGATCTTTTCGGTTCAGTTTGGGCAATGTTTTATTATGGGCAGGGCCAAAATTTAAATAGAATTATTGAATGGGGTGCTCAACAACAAAAATGGGATTACGTTGGTGTAGCACAAGCTATTAGAGCTTGGGGATGGTTGGAAATGGTGAATCAATATAATAGCATTATTTTAAAACAGGCATTCAATACTGGTTTACAGCAATTTAATTATGATGATCCTGCTGAAGTATATGATACCGTTCGTGCTACCTGTTATAGGGCGCTCACTAATTTAAACCGAACAGATGGTGCAGTTAGTCGGGCTAATTTGGCCATTGGCGATGCATACATGAATAATGGTGATGTTAATAAATGGAAGAAGTTTGTATATGGTGTATTAGCACGTTCTTATCAGTATCTTTCCAATAAATCTGCTTATGCTGCCAATCATTTTGCTGATTCTGCTATTTATTATGCAAATTTAGGACCTTTGGTTAATAGTGATAATATTACCTTAAAATTTGCCGCACAACGTACTTCCGGCACTTCTAATTTTTTTGGACCTTTCAGAGGTAATGTTGGAGGCCTTCGTCAATCTGCCTACGTTGCCAATTTATTATCCGGTTTAAATTCAACAGCATTTACGGGTGTTGCAGATCCAAGAGCCTGGTATCTTATTCGTGAAAATTCAAATGGTACTTTTAGAGGAGTTCAGCCCGGACAGGGTTCAGCCGGAATGTTAACCCCTGACTTACCCAAAAATTTTTGGGGAAATCCATTCACTTCAATGGGTGCCCCCAGGGCAGCAGACTCAGGAAGGTTTGTATTTAGAGATAGTGCACAATTCCCTGTTATGACTGCATCAGAAATGCAGTTTATTGTTGCAGAAGCGGTATATAGAAAGGGTGACAAGGCTACTGCATTGGCAGCTTACACTAATGCAATTTCTTTGAATTTTGATATGCTGGCAAATCAATATGCATTTAATGTGCCATCTTTTGCTTTGATTACACCTGCTTCAAAGGCTGCCTATTTAGCCAACACAAATGTTGTTCCTGCTAATCCGGGTAATTTAACACTTACACAAATTATGTTACAAAAATATATTGCTTTGTATGGTTGGGGAAGTCATGAAACCTGGGCAGATATGCGCAGATTTCATTATACGGATATAGACCCTATAACAGGCAGGCAGGTATATGCCGATTTTGTTCCGGGAGGAGGTACCTTGTATATTAACAATAATGGTAAATATGTATATCGTGCCAGACCAAGGTACAATTCTGAATATCTGTACAATGTGCCATCATTACAAAAAATAGGTGCATTGAATTTAGATTATCATACTTATGAATGCTGGTTTTCACAACAATAAAAAACTCATTAAATATGAAGTATATTATAATAAAAATTTTCGTTATTGTAACTTTTTTTGCAGCAATTTTCGCCTGTAAAAAAACATTCATCATTAATACACCTTATCAGGTATTAGACTCTAGTATGGCTTACCTGAAAATTGTACATGCCTCTCCATTTTTCAGGCGGGCTACAGGCGCTCAGGATACCTTTAACGTATTTGTTGGGAATATTCGGTTAAACAATACACCATTTTTAACGTATAACGGAATTTTTCCCAATGCGGTTAATCCTACTTCATCCAGTATAACCAATACTTATATGGCAGTACCGGCTGGCTTACAGCAGTTTCATTTTTCAATACCCGGCGTACTCAATCAGGATTCTGTTCAGTTATTTTCTTTTTCAAAAAAATTAAATCCCGGAAGCTTTTATACATTGCTAATAACTGATTCAATGTTATCTAAACGCGATTCTTCAAAAATATTTATTCAGGATATTTTTTCAACACCATTGCAAGGTAATATTAGTTTACGATTTATTCATGCGGTATTGAATGATACTGCCGGAAAAACAGTAGATGTATTTTCATACGCCAGAAATGCAACAATACTTACTAAAATTACGCCTGATTCTGCCACTGCATTTCAAACATTAGGATATAATACCGGTGTAATTGATACATTTTATGTAACTCGTTCGTTGGCAACCGGTCAGCCATCAAATACTCCTTTAGCCAATAGAACCATTCTTGCAAAACTGCCATTTGCCACTAATACAACAGGTGCTGCTCCTCAACGTGTATTTACGTTATATTATAAAGGCGATGCCAATACAGCAACCGGTAAAAAGCCTCGTACAATAGCATCTTATATAAACCAATAATAATAATAATTGTGATTGATGCAATTCTAAAGTGGCTTCATTTATCTGAGCCACTTTTTTATTTACTTACACTAAAAGATATTCGGTTATTTGAATACAGTTACTCAAGTTATTTTAACAAAATTCTATTTAACACTTTTGGGTTTAACTGAATCTTCGGATAACATGATAAATTTTATTAAAAAGATTGTTTTTAGTTTCCTCCTGATGTTTTTACTGCAATATTCCCAAGCCAAATTTTATAAACATAATTAATTTTAAGTATTTTAAGGGGTATTATGTCGCTTTAATTTTGCAGTATTTTGCGTTTTTTAAATAAAAAAATCTCTTTTTGCCGATTTTTATTTTTTTATTAAAATTTTCTTTGTAATTATGTAATGCATTTTATTAGTGACATTCAAAACAATATGTGTATATAAGTCGATTTTTTAATTGCGTTTTTATGCATATTTTTTGTCACTTATAATTATTATAGAAAAATTTCTGGAATTACTTAATTAACCCAAATTCTATTTATGAGAAAAAGGATTAAAAAATATTTAACCTTGATTTTTGTGATAACTGCTATTTTGAGTACACTTAGCTCTAAGGCGCAAAACGCTTTAATTTCTGGTAAAATTATTGATGCTGAAACTAAACTACCGATAGAGGGGGTTACAATAAAAGTTCAGGGAACTAATACAGTAACACAATCTGATGAAAATGGTGCCTTTTTAATAAAAGCAAAAATCGGTCAGACTTTAAGCGTAACTCATATTGGGTATTTACATCAACAGATTAAATTAACCGAAAATTCAATTGTGATTTCTTTAAAAAGTATTGCCACACAGTTAGATGAGGTAGTTGTAACTGGAACATCAGAAGGCACAACTAAGCGTCAATTGGGTAGCTATGTTGCTACTGTAAAAGCAGATCAATTAGCTAATTCCACGAGTGGTAATGTATTAGCTGCTTTGCAAGGAAAAACTGCAGGTGCACAGATTACACAAAATTCTGGAGATCCAGCGGGTGGAATTTCTGTAAGGTTAAGAGGTATTAGTACCATTTCAGGTTCGTCTGAACCACTTTACATTATAGATGGTGTAATTGTTGATAATTCAACAAATCGTGTTACAAATACAGACCCAAGTTATGCTGGACAAAATTTTGTTGGAACAATTGGTACCAATAGACTAGCCGATATCAATCCAGATGATATTGATCATATTGAGGTTCTAAATGGTGCGGCAGCAACTGCTGTATATGGTTCTCGGGCAAATGCAGGAGTTATTCAAATTTTTACTAAAAGAGGAAGCATTGGTACTCCAATTGTAAATTTTTCAACTAATGCTGGAATCAATCAACTCAGAAAACAAATTCCCGTAAATAATGCACCAGTGAAATTTGGTGGGGATCCAATGTTACAAACACAAACAATTTTAACACCATCTATAACAAACACAACTGCTGTGCAGAGATATAATTATCAGGATTATATTTTTCAAACCGGTTTAAGGAATGAAAATAATATTTCTGTTTCAGGCGGGAAAGATAAAACTAAATACTACGCTTCAGCTGGTTATTTATATAATGAAGGTATCATAAGAAATACCAATTTTAACAGGTATAGTTTTCGATTAAATCTTGAGCAAACGATGACAAAATGGATGTCATTTAATTTAACTACTAATTACATTTACGATTTTGGTAATGAAAAACCTGATGGAAATACTTTTTTTTCTCCTACAAATGCAGTAACTATTATTGGTAATTATTATGATATTAAAAAGCGCGATGCATTAGGAAATATTCAGGCTGTTGGAGAAAGAGGGAGAGTAAATCCTGTTTCAGTAATTGAAGACTTTAAACAGAAACAAACAGTTAGTAGAATAATAAGTGGAATTGGTTTAAAAATTAATCCACTTAAAAACTTATCATTTGATTACCATATGGGAATTGATAATTATTCTCAAAATGGTATTACATATTTACCTCCATATGCTTATAATGTGAGTACGGCATTTTATGGTGGTGGGCCTATATTAGATCCTACATTAAATGGATATGCCAGTACAGCAACAAATAATTATTTTCAAATCAATCACGATGCTAATTTAACTTATAGGTTTAATATTAATAAAAATCTCTCATCTGTCACACAATTAGGTTTCTCGCAGCAATATTTTAAAAACAATTATACATTATTGCAAGGAAGAGGATTGCCTCCAAGTGTGCAATCAGTTGGGGGAGCAAGTACATTGTTGCCTGGTGCGGATCAACGCAGTGAAGTTTCTATTTCAGGAGAATTTATTCAACAAAATTTTAAATATAGGAATCAATTTTTTATTACCGGAGCAATAAGAGTAGATGGATCTTCTGTTTTTGCCACTTCACAACGCAATCAGGTATATACAAAATTAAGTGGTAGTTATGTAATTTCAGGTACTGATTTTTGGGGAAAATTAAGAGTTTCGCATTGGTGGAATTTATTTAAAATTAGATCGGCATATGGCGAATCGGGAAATTTAACCGGGATACCTGCCTATGGAAGATTTAATACACTTTTTGCTTCTCCATTCTTAGGAAGAGCCTCTTTCCAAACCGGCAGTGCTTATACAAACCCGAATATTAAACCTGAAAGACAAAGTGAGATAGAAATTGGAACGGATATGGCTTTCTTTAATAACAGATTAAATTTAACTTTCAACTACTATAATAAAAATGTAAATGATTTGATTATAAATCGATTAATTGCACCAACAAATGGGTATTCAAGTTTATGGGATAATATAGGGTCACTTAAAAATCAGGGCTATGAACTAGTTTTAAATTTTATTCCTATCCAAAAGAAAAATTTTACCTGGGAAGCTACAATAATTTATAATAACAATAAAAATGAAGCTACCAATATCGGTCAGCAACTTATCTTATATAATACTAATGGTGGTGCACCAGTTGCAATTATAGCCGGACAGCCAATAGGTGTTTTTTATGGAACCTTCTTTGCCAGAAATAATAATGGAAATTTGATAAAGAATACTTCTGGCATACCACTTACTGAAGCAGGTGTACAAAATACCGTTTTGACTTATACCCCGGGTAGAAATCAATCTGGTCTGCCTTCGGGTTCTGTATTGCAGAAAGTAATTGGGAACCCTAACCCAAGGTATACCGGTACTATAACAAATGATTTTAGTTATAAAAAATTATTATTACATATACAGATTGATGCCGTACAGGGGGCAGATGTATTCAATGCTGATTTTAGAACACGCCAGGGGGTAGATAATGGAACTGTTGCTCAACAGGAGGATCTGGGTCAGTTGTCACGCGGATATATCGCAGGTGTATATCCAATTCAGGAATGGAGGATTGACAATGGAAGCTTTGTTAAACTTAGAGAAATCTCAATTGGTTATAGATTAGGTAATATAAAATATTTTAAGGATTTAACCATAAATTTAAGTGGTAGGAATTTAATTTCTTGGGATAATTATAAAGGTTATGACCCCGAGGTAAATGCCGGAGGACAAAGCACCATTCTGCGAGGTATTGATTTTGGCACTGTACCCATTCCCAAAACTTTCAGTTTAGGTATTAGTACTAAGTTTTAATCATTAAAATTTAAAATTATGAAAAAAAATATAAATAAATTTTGGGTAATTATTTTAGTTTTAATCACTTCTTGTTCTAAGAATTTTACTGATCCATCGGGTCCATCTGTTCAGCAGGCATTTAATTCACCCCAGTCACTTACAGCTGTTTCTGTTGGTTTACAAAATTGGTATACTGCAGGCAGGGGAGGAAATATTTACAATACCATTTCAACTAGTGGGATCTTAGCGAATGAATTGTTTGTTGTAAATGCAGGAAATACTGATGAGCAGCAATTTTATGCTGGTGGCAATTTTGTACTAAACACTAATGGGATGGCTACAAGTATGTGGTCAGTTTCAAATAAGATTATATCCGATGCCAATAGCATTCTCAATAATTTGTCGATAGTAAAAGACCCGGGTTATGCTAGCGGATTATTGGCTTATGCATCTATATTTAAAGCCTTGGCAATCGGAAATTTAGCTACATTTTGGAATAATATTCCTGATACGATTGGTGTAAAAGTAAATTTTATAAGTAGTAATGATGGATTTAATAAGGCTTTATTTGTTATAAATAATGCAATCAATGCCATAAATACAACACCTCCCGGCAGTACATTTTTAAATAATATTCCGTCAGGTATTAACTTACTGAATACTTTGTATGCATTAAAGGCAAGATATTCTTTGTTTGTTGGAAATTATTCAGATGCATTGTCTGCAGCAAATCAAGTTAATTTAAATGTAAAATCTGTTTTTAATTATAATACTATTACACTGAATCCAGTTTTTTCAGTTGCAGCATCAACAAATAATGTGTATCAACCTACAGATGGCAATCTTGGATTACCGGCTGGAATACAACCTGACCCAAATGATGCTCGTTTGCCATTTTATTTATCCGCCAATACTAATGCTCCAATATATCGGATAAAGGGTTTTTTTAATGCTTCTACAGGTAGTATTCCTGTTTATTTACCCGGCGAAATAACATTAATTAAAGCTGAAGCATATGCCCGGCAAAATGATTTAACGAACGCTTTAAATCAGCTCAATATTGTTGTAACCAAATCGCCAGTGTCTGATCCTTTTGGTGTTGGTGCCAATCTGCCTCCAACTGGTTATATTGATCAAAATGATTTACTCAATCAAATTTATAAACATAGGTGTATAGAGCTTTATATGTCTGGATTGAAACTAATTGATGAAAGAAGGTTTAATCGAAATGTTTCAGAACGAAAAAGGAATTTTTTACCTTTCCCATTTGTAGAAAGAAATGATAATTCAAATACACCAAATGATCCACCGTTTTAAATAATTTTAATTTTTAAATGGTTTAACAGCGAGTCAAATTTTTTGTTTCACTGTTTTTGTTTCATGTTTTAACAATTAGAAGTAATACAAATCACTGGTGTTGTTTATATTTGGTAAATTTTTTGAAATGAGATTGATTCTGGTAATTCTTTGTTTGTGTTGTTTTTCAATATCAAATTCCCAAGCCCAAATTTTAAAAGAATTATTAAAAAATAATACAGATTCAAGCGCTGCAAATAGTGTTTCTGCGTTGGGCAATTTGGTAAAAGGAAGCACATTTGGTGCCGGTTTATCGAAAGATGATATTATTAATGGTTTGAAGCAGGCATTAGAAGTAGGTGCCAATAAAAGTATTACACAACTTTCTGCATTAGATGGCTATTTTAAAAATAATGCCATCAAAATATTAATGCCGCCTGAAGCACAAAAAGTAGAAAAAACTTTGCGTGATATGGGTTTGGGTACTGAAATAGATAATGCCATTTTAGCCATGAACCGTGCTGCTGAAGATGCTGCCAAAAGCGCTACACCTATTTTTGTGAATGCTATTAAAGGCATGACTATTCAGGATGGCATGCAATTATTAAAAGGCGGTGATTCTGCTGCTACCCATTATTTAAGAGAAAAAACCACCGCATCATTAACCACTGCCTTTAAGCCCATTGTAGAACAATCATTGGTGCAGGTGGATGCTTCCAAATATTGGAATAGTGTTTTTACAACTTATAATAAAGTGCCCTTTGTTAAAAAAATAAATCCTGATTTAACCGGCTATGTTACTGAAAAGGCATTAAATGGTTTGTTTTACCAGGTTGCACAGGAAGAGCAAAAAATCAGAAAAGACCCGGTAGCCAGAACTACTGATTTATTAAAGAAGGTTTTTGCGCAATAGTAGGTTAGTAATAAGTTTTATGTTATCCTGTATATTCCAATGCAAATACTAATTGCAGCAACAAGTGCTACAAAAAATTTATACTTGTCCCAATAATATTGCTGTTTCTTTTGTTGCAACAGTTTTTGAATTTGAATGGTGGTTGCCAT
>JAKAKY010000198.1 GCA_021824365.1 Bacteroidota bacterium
TACCACTCCTGCAGATAATATTATTTGGTGCCTGCTTTGAAAGGCAACATTATAGTCCGACACCCGTTTCAACAAACGTTTTGAATGTTTTCCAATTTTCAACATTTCCATTAATGGCTGTTTTTTTTGGCTTTTTGAAAATATTAGTCATAGTGCCAATTATAGCACCGGCGGGTAAGCCAATAAAAATGGCAACCAAAGCCGAAGTGGTGGTTTTATTAAAAAAACTATATTGTGAATAATCCGGAATTAATGCCACTAATCCTAAAGAGGAGAAACCCAAAATGCTACCGGCAAGTATATTATGCCCAAAAGAATGTTTTATTTTAATGTAATTGATTGTTGAATAATGAATTATTTGATGCCGGTTTTTGAATTCAATGGTAGAATCGGTTATAATATAGTTTCTGCCATGTGCTATTTTTTTTGTTTCAAAATCATAAATGCGAATAAATACCTTTTTTTGGGCATGAACCTGAAAGGCCAAAAGCATGAAAATAAATACGAAAAAAAAATACTGAAAATTCATTTAGGCATGTTTTTATTAAAAATATGAAATTTTCTGAATAAACGCATAAAAAATTGATTTGATTTATTGGATGGATTATTGGTAGTATGTCCATTTTCATCGCCCAATAAATAACCCCAGGGTTGCAGGCTTTCTACCGAATCAAAAATAATTTTTAAAATAGCTAATATAGGCAAGGCCAGAAACATACCGGGTATGCCCCAAAGTAAACTGCCCACCACAACACCAAGTATGGTAGCCAATGCATTGATTTTAACTTTTGAACCAACCACTTTTGGCAATAAAATATTGCTGTCTATTAAATGCACTACAATCATAACAATGGCTACTCCCAATACGGCGGCCGGTGTGTTACTGGTGTAAGTAATTAACATGCTCAATAATGTGGCGGTATATATGCCGAGATAAGGAATGAGGTTTAAAATGGCTGCCACTACGGCCAGTAAAATAGCATATTGTATACCCAGAATTAACAGGCCAATATAGTTGAGAATGGCCACAATCAATAACTCAATCAATAAACCAAAAATATAATCTTTGATAATCAATCTAATGCGATGCAAAACACCAATAACGGATAACGCATGGGCATTGCCGAAGCTTTTCACAAAAAATCCTACTACAATATGACGGTATAATAACAGTAAAAACGTATAAATAGGAATGAGCACCAAATACATCAATACATTGGACAAAGTAGAGAAAGTACTGCCCACAATAGCCGAAGTACTGGTCATGGATTGGATGGTAACCGAGTCAATAAATTTTTTTAAATGTTGGTCGCTGACGTGAAAACGTTGCTGTGCCCAGTTTTCTAAATCGGTAATGGCAATATACAGTTGTTGCCCTACTTTAGGTAAATCACTTTTAAAGCCAATAATCTGGGATGAGATAAAATAGAAAATAATCAGCACCAATATAATGGTTAATAATACAGCCAGCAATGCACTGATGCCGCGGGATATACCCCATTTTTCAAAAGCATTGGCAGGACTAATCAATAATAAAGTAAACAAGGCTGCAAATGCTACCGGAATAAAAAAAGATTGTGCATGGTATAGCAACAAAATAATCAGGCAAATACTAATCAACGTATAAGCCAGTTTTTGTAAAAAAGTGAGCGATGCTTTCAAGTGGCATGTTTTTGATCTGCGTAAAAATAGGCAACTAAATGTTGCTGATACCGTATCCAATATATAGTTTGTTTTTCATCATCGGGCAAATGTTGAAAAATTTATTGCTGCCCAAAAAAAATAGATGGTAAATTGAACAGAAAAAAATGAAAAGGGTTGTTCTGTTTATTTTGGTATTTGCTGCTTATTCTTTACAGGCGCAAACAGCAAAATCATTATTCTATTTAGGTGCAGATAGTAGCCGGTTTATTTTAACGGAAGCAGGAGCTGCATATTTGGCCGCATTACCATTGCGGTGCATACAGCAGGAATATCCCAATAAAATTAACCATGTGGCGGTAAGCGATAGCGATCAGTTGCAAACGCCGAAAAGTTTACATCCTGCGTTTTTTGGTTGTTTCGACTGGCATAGTACGGTACATGGCCATTGGATGCTGATGGCATTGTTAAAACTATTTCCCAATTTGCCCAAAGCTACATTAATAAGAAAAAAAATTAATAAAAATATTACACCCGAACATATTGCCAAAGAGGCCGCTTATTTCAATGCGCCACTTTCTAAAAGCTTTGAACGCACTTATGGCTGGGCCTGGTTATTACAGTTACAAAAAGAATTATTGCAATGGCAGGATGCAGATGCCATCAGGTGGCGGAATTCACTACAGCCACTTTGCGATACGATAGTGCATTTGTGGATGCAGTTTTTACCCAAACAAACCTACCCTAACCGAACCGGGGTACACCCTAACACCGCTTTTGGAATGGTATTGGCATTGGATTATGCAAGAGCCACCCACAACCCTGGTTTTGAAAAGGCATTAGTACAATCGGCCAAACAATTGTTTTTAAACGATACCAATGCACCTGCTGTTTGGGAGCCCGATGGCACCGATTTTTTATCGCCCTCATTAGAGGAGGCCGATTTAATGCGCCGGGTTTTATCCAAACCTCAATTTTTGCAATGGTTTAATCGTTTTTATACAAAAGCAGGGTTGCAACATTTAACTATTTTACCGGTGGTATCAGACAGGAACGATTTAACCATTGTGCATTTAGACGGCCTTGCGCTAAGCAGAAGCTGGTGTATGCAGGGCATAGCAAAACAACTTCCCGATACAGATGCCCGGAAAAAACTGTTGCAACGTGCTGCCATTGCCCACCTGAATACCAGTTTGCCGCATGTTGCATCAGGCAGTTATGGTGGTGAACACTGGTTGGCCAGTTTTGTGGTATATGCCTTGTTACAATAAAGTAGCTTCTGAACTAATGGCTACATTCAATGCTTTAGAAACCGGACAGTTGGTTTCTGCATCTTTTACCGCAGCTTCAAACTGATATGTTGAAATACCGGGCACTTTTCCTTTTACGGTTAAATGCGATTGGGTAATGCTGCCATCCGCCAAAGTAATTTCGCATTTGGTTTCTAATTGCTCCGGAGTAAAGCCTGCTGCACCTAACACAAAACTTAATTTCATGGTAAAACAGCCTGCATGGGCAGCGGCTATTAACTCTTCCGGATTAGTACCCACCCCATTTTCAAAACGGGAATGATACGAATACTGATGTTGTTTCAATACAGTACTTTGTGTACTAAGGTGGCCATTGCCTTCTTTACCTGAGCCGAACCAAATGGCAGTTGCATTCCTAATCATATTGCGTATTATTTGTTGAATAAGCAAGATACAAAATGTAGAAGCCATTATCTTTGATGCCATCAATAATTCCCTATTTCGTGAATGTAACAGAAATCTGGCATCAACTCCTCATTGGTATTCAACAAACATCTTTTTTAGAATTTACGGGTACAATTTGCGGTATTGCCAGCGTATTCTTCTCCCGAAAGGAAAATATATTGGTATACCCGGTGGGCATGGTGAGTACAATGATTTATATTTACTTGTATTTGGTTCATGGCTTGTATGCCGATGCCTCTGTTAACTTTTATTATACGGTAATGAGTGTGATTGGTTGGGTAATGTGGAGCAGGAAAAAGAATCACCAAACGGTTTTGCATATTTCTTATAATTCCAAACAGGAACAATGGGTAAGTGTGGCTTTCTTTGCCGTTTGCTGGATAGTGTTGTATTTGGTTTTGCATCATTTTACCGATAGTACTGTGCCACAAGCCGATGCCTTTACCTCTGCCGCTGCCTTTACCGGCATGTATTTAATGAACAAAAAGAAAGTAGAAAACTGGTGGTGGTGGATAATTACTAATGTGGCCTCCATTCCGCTGAATTTTTATAAAGGATTGGTGTTTACCAGTTTTCAGTACCTGGTTTTATTAATTTTGGCCATTATGGGTTTAAGAAGCTGGATGGCGAAAACAAAACAAACACATACCTAATATGTTAACTTACTGTTCATTTATTCAAAAGGGTGATGAAAACGCCAATGGGTATGCGTTACATAAACATTATCATGATTATTTGTATGGTTTTCCCATTCACCATGATGATGAATTATTTTGCCGATTGGTGTTAGAAATAAATCAGGCGGGCTTAAGTTGGACTACCATTTTAAAAAAAGAAGCGGCTTTTAGAGCGGCTTATCACCAATTTAATATGGCAAAAGTGGCAGCGTATGGTGAAAAAGATAAGGAACGCTTGTTACAGGATGCAGGCATCATCAGAAATCGTTTAAAAGTTGAGGCGGCCATTTATAATGCGCAGATTGTTTTGGGGCTTCAACAACAGTTTGGTTCGTTTAAAAAGTGGTTAGACCATCATCACCCCAAAACAAAACAAGAATGGGTGTTGTTATTTAAAAAAACTTTTCGGTTTACCGGAGGCGAAATTGTAAATGAGTTTTTAATGAGTACCGGTTACTTACCCGGCGCGCACGATGAAGATTGTATTATTTTTAAAAAACTAATGAAAACCCAACCGGCTTGGAGCAAAACAACATCAAAAAAATAGTGATTATTGGGCCGGAAAGCACCGGAAAAACCACACTATGCAAAAACTTAGCGCAACATTTTAATACTCTTTGGGTACCTGAATTTGCAAGGGAGTATTTAGAAACCCATGGCACAAAATATACCTACGAAGATTTAGAAGCCATTGCAGCGGGGCAATTAAAGTTGGAAGATGAAATGATTAACCGCCTTTCATCACAAATACCAGATGCCAACTGTTTGATGATTGATACTGATATGTATGTATTGAAAGTGTGGAGTGAATATGTGTTTGAAAAATGCAGCCCCTTTATTTTAGAAGCCATTGCGGAACGCAAGTATGATTTGTATTTATTGTGTGATATAGATGTGCCTTGGGTAAAAGATTATTTGCGGGAATATCCTGATGAAGGGCCGCGAATAGAATTAATGA
>JAKAKY010000199.1 GCA_021824365.1 Bacteroidota bacterium
AAATGATGTGGACAGATTGGAGTGCACCCGGTAAGGATTTTAATGGCGATTTGCAAATCACACTTACTAAAAAAGATTTTGTATTTCAACGTTACGAATTTGTAGATGCACCCAATAAGGGTAAAGTACTTCATTTATATTTTACACCGGCAAATAAAGAAAATATACTGCAATTGCGCATTACTTATCAATTAACGAACCAGGCTTTTTATGCAAAAAGAAAAATAGCACTGCGTGATACTACACTACAAAAAAATTGGATAGAAGCTTTTGAGTCGAGAAAAGGAAGCATTTTTACTGAAAATGAAAATAACGAAGGGTATAGTATGCGAGAGGAAGGCAGTACTAATGCGCAGTATATCACTTTACAACAACATCCACAGGCAGAAACCAACAGAATTATAAAACAAGGAGATTTTGGTCAGCCTTGTGCCATCCACTTTTCAGGGGGTGGTGTTTTCTTTGGAATTGAATATCCGGCCGCCAACACTTCCGTAGTGCGCAACAGTGATTTAGGTTTACAATTAAAGTGTAAAGAGTTAATAGGTACAATAGTGAAGCATGACTGGGTGGAAAGCAATTGGGTGGTGGAAGGGCTATCGCCCAATAATGCCATACAATACTGGTTTTATGACTATGTAAACGATATTAAAGCATCACCCGACAAGCCCTATGCATTATATAACAGTTGGTATGATTTACGCTCTCCGGCTTATCCTAAAGTAGCCCCCGACCATGTAATGAATGAAAAAAACATTTTGCACATCATTGATTTGTTTAAAAAGAATATGACTGATAAATACGGCATTCATTTAAACGCTTTTGTATTAGATGATGGATGGGATGTGTATGAAAGTAATTGGATGCTGAATAAAAACACTTTTCCCAACGGATTGCAACCCATAGTAAATGCACTAAAGCCAATGGGTACTACGTTAGGCATTTGGTTAGGCCCTACCGGAGGTTACTCATTCAGAATGAAACGCATTAACTGGATGAAAGCCCATGGGTATGAAACGGTGGGTACAACACCCAATGATGCTATGTTAGATATTGCAGGCCCCAATTACAGCCGATTGTTTGAACAACGCGTTACAGATTTTTCCAGGCAAGGGGTAGGCTATTTTAAGTGGGATGGTATACAATTCTCTTCCAGCGAAGCAGGTAATGGCCATGCTATTGGCTATCATTCAAGAAGGGCAGCAGTAGAAAGTATTATTGAAAAATGTAAGGCGGTGCGTGCCGTTAATCCGGACGAATATCTCAATATTACTTCCGGTACCTGGTTAAGTCCGTGGTGGTTGCAATATGCCAACCAAATTTGGATGCAGGGAGCTGATTATGGTTATGCCAATACGCCTGTTATTAATGATAGAGATGCTGCCATAACGTATAAAGACATTGTTTTGTATGATGATTTTAAACGGCAGGATGTTTGGTTCCCATTGAGTAATATGATGACGCATGGCATTATTAAAGGCAATTTGGCTTCTATTGGCGGCAATGATGATCCGTTGTCTAAGTTTGCTGATGATGTTGTTTTCTATTTTAGCCGTGGTGTTACCATGTACGAGTTATACCTTTCACCCGACTTGCTACATGCCGATGAATGGAAAGTGTTAAGCCAATCTCTGAACTGGGCAAAGCATCATTTTAATTTGTTAGATAAAACCTGCATGATTGGGGGGAATCCAGCCAATGGTAACGCTTATGGCTTTGTGCATTTTAACAATAATCAGGGTATTATTGCTGTTCGTAACCCCAACATTGAAACACAACAACTAACTGTACAATTATCTACTCAGCAGGGTCTGGTCGATACGGCTGCATCGTTGGTATTAGAAAGGGTGTATCCCAACTATTGGGTATCGCCTGACTTATATGGTGCCGGTGCCACTATTATATTACCCGCTTTACAGGGGTTTGAAGTAGCTGTATATAGCGTTTATCCTATACAACATGCACAAAAACCTTTATTGGCAAACGCCGTTATGCAAATGGGTAAACAAAATAGCCATACAGAACAACTGCAGGTAATGGCTACCACAGGTAAAGTACAGTTATTAAATCCCCGGATGGTTGAAACCTTGCACTTGGATGGAAAAGTTCAAAACATCAATGATATAAAAGTGGAAAATACCTCTAACGCTGATCCTGTTACAGCAAATGTTGTGTTCAATGCGAGTACAATCAGTGGCGATATAAACATCGAGAGCCATACCACTACTACCCGCTTGGTAGTAATGTTACAGCCCGATAGTAATTATTTAGGCAAACCACTTCCCGATATTCAGTTGATGTTGAATGGAAAAATATTAACAGCTACGCAACAGCAACATGAAGGCCATTGGGGCAGTTATTCCATTGTTATTCAAAATACAGGTAAACAAGCGCTTCAGTTTCAAATAGCATCAAATGAAAAAGTAAAACAATGGAATGGAACTGCATCAGTGTGGGCTATTACGCAACAGGTTCAGCCCGAAATAAATATTACAATAACAATGAAGCAATTAATGGACAATGAAATCCTATTGCCCAATCCTTATACAAAAGGCGCCATACAGCAAACCCGATTGTTAGCAAATGGTTTGTTGAAGTTATAAAATGCATAGATTGATATAAAGGGGCTGTATCGTTCTTTTGGTACAGCCTCTTTTGTTTGCCTGAGTGAGAAGGTTTTTGTTTAAGCAAGGTAGTGTATTCATTTTATTGTTAGTGCCCACCTTGCTGTTATATATTAATCCCTCCGCTTACTTCAATGCGTTGTCCATTTATCCACCGCGCTTCCTCACTACATAAAAAAGCAACAACACTTCCTATGTCTTCGGCAACGCCTACCCGTCCTAATGGTGATAGCGAGGATAATCTTTCTTTCATTAACGGATTATTGCGAATGGCTGCATGGTTAAAATCTGTTTCAACGGGACCCGGTGCAACCACATTAGCTCTAATACCTTTGTGTCCCAGTTCTTTGGCTAAATAACGGGTAAATACTTCTAAAGCCCCTTTCATAGAAGAATAAACAGAATAACCGGGATTGCAATAGCGGGTAGTGCCACTGGAAATATTGATAATACAACCACCATTATTCATGAAAGGAACACATTGTTGTGTTAAAAAATAGACCGATTTAAAATGTACATTCAAAAACTCATCAAATAATGCTTCTGTAACCTGCTCAAAAGGTACGGTTGCACCCATTCCTGCATTATTAATTAAACAATCAAAATGTGTAGTTTGAAAATGGGTTTGCAAAGCAGTTTTAAATGTTGCTACAAAAGTGGGAATGGCTTTGGTATCGGAGAGATTGAGTTCTAAGGCCAATGATTTTACCTGTAACTTTTCTAATTCTTGTACCGTTTGTAAAGCCAGTTCTTTATTTTGATGGTAGGTAATAATAACATTGTGTCCTTTGCGTGCTAAATTCAGGGCCATATCTTTTCCTAATCCGCGGCTGCCGCCGGTAACCAATGCAATAGAAGGTTGGTTCATAAAATAATTTTTGATGAAACTAACAATACAATCATTGTATGGTTCATGTGCAACAATATTTTATTCAATCTTTAAGCGATGCTATTCCATATTTTTTTTAGGTTTTGCATACTGGTTGTAATGCTTGCAAAAGGATCGGCAGGGTTATCGTGTTCAACAAAATAATATTGCATGCCCGATGTTTTAGCATGCTCAAAAATATTTTTAAAATCAACAACACCTGTACCAACGGGTTGTGGTTTTTCTAAAGCTTTATCAATATCTTTTACATGCCATAGCTTAAAACGGCCGGGATGTTGTTCAAAAAGCGTAACCGGATGCACGCCGGCTTTGGTTGCCCATGCTAAGTCAAGTTCTAATGCTATAGGTGTTTCTTTTAAAATAACATCATAAGGTAATACACCATCTACTGCCTTAAATTCTGTGTAATGATTGTGATAGGCAAAATGAATTCCGGCTTTTTTGCAAGCTTCATCTGTTTTATTCAACACCTCAATAGCTGATTTAATTTGTTCCGTCGTATTCAAAGGTATGCTGGCACAAACCAAATAAGGTATTCCACCTGCGGCAGCATCATCAACCAGTTCCTGCATATTGTCGCGTAAATTTTTCATGGGTGGAATGGTAATGGGTTTGCCATCGGCCCCATTAGGCATTTTTCTACCCGGGGGTAATTGAAATGGCGCTCCCAATACATGGTGCGATTTCCATGATAAACCTTTGTCTTTTACCAGGGCTGCAAATTCCTTTGGCTTCATACCATAATAACCGCCTTTTTTACTAAAAGCCGATTCAATATTTTGATAGCCAATGGCTGCAATTTTTTGTAAGGTGCCCGGAACATCCGCATCAATTACATTAAAAAAAGTATATAACTGTACGCCCGCCGGTGGCATGGCAGCCCAATTGATACCGGCACCGAGTGTTTTAGAAATGGCTAAGCCGCTTAAGGCAGCCATGCCGGTTGATTTTAAAAAGTCTCTGCGTTTAAGCATATCGTTAGATTTATGGTTTAAAGGTAGCTGATTGTTTTGATTTTATGCAGGTACACAATCACAATACTATTGATTGTTTTTACTTATATCTCAGGCAATTTGCTCAAATGCAAATGCTTATTGTATTTGCTCTTTTTTTCTTGGAAGGGCAGCTGTCATTTTTTTGACAATTATCAAACTTTTCACAACGGGTGTTGAATTATTGTTAAATTGAATATAAACACGATTCATTTGTTTACCAATAATACCCGATTTTAAATGAAAATATGCCTTATCATTCACCTGGTTATTTGCTGATTGTGCCGACAATACGTTCACATCTGACTAAATCTTATTTGTTGCTAAGCAATTTTTAATTGTAGAAATAGGAAGAAGATTGTACATTTCAAAACCTTAATTGCGGTTATATGAAACGCACACGCTTCCAAAAACTGTTATTATTATCATTTATGTGTACTACACAACTGCATGCCCAACAATGGGTGTCATTGTTT
>JAKAKY010000200.1 GCA_021824365.1 Bacteroidota bacterium
GGAGATGAGTACCGGTGCGAGTGTTAATACTAATATAGCATCTACAGCAAGGATAAATGTTTTGGTATATGCCAAAGGATGAAAAAGTTTTCCTTCTTGTCCTGTTAAAAGGAATACCGGTAGAAAAGAAGCTATTATTATTATGGTAGAAAAGAAAACGCCCCGTGATACTTGTTGACAAGCACGTTCAATAATGGACATTCTTATATCCTCCGGAATTTTTTTATAGGAAGGTTTTCTTCGCTTACCTAAAGATGATTCTTTTATTTTTTTGAATATGTTCATGTTATAAATTTTTATCGGGGTGATTGTTGTTTTGCCATTCCGAAAGTTGGCGATAACTGTTTTCTGACATGATAATCCCGTTATCAACAATAACACCAATTGCCAGTGCAATACCTGTTAAAGACATTAAGTTTGATGATAGATTAAACATATCAAGTAGAATAAAACTAATAGCAATAGTTAAAGGAATTTGAATGATAATACTTAAAGCACTACGCCAGTGAAAAAGAAAAATTAGTACAACTAAGGATACTGTAATAATTTCTTCAATCAGTTTTCCTTTTACCGTTTCAATGGCAGCTTCTATTAAACCGCTTCTATCATAAGAAGTTTTAAACGATACGCCGGGAGGCAAACCCTTTTCTACTTCTTTCATCTTAGCTTTAACGGCGTTAATTACTTTATCTGCATTTTGCCCATATCGCATTACTACAATTCCACCCACTACTTCACCTTTTCCGTTTTCATCAAAAATACCCAATCGTAAATCGCCACCCATTTGCACACGCCCTATATCTTTTACTCTCACGGGGATACCATTATACTGGCCCAGATTAATATTTTCAACATCTTCCGGATTTTTAATATAACCCAAGCCACGAATAACATAGGCCATATCACTCATTTCAAATTTTCTTCCGCCTACATCATTATTGTTTGCTTTTACCTTATTCATCACATCCGCTAATGTAATGTTGTAGAATTGCAGTTTTACGGGATCTAATATTATTTGATATTGTTTTTCGAAGCCTCCAAAGGAAGCTACTTCGGCAACGCCGGGAACGGTTTGTAATGCAAATTTTATGTACCAATCCTGTAATGCCCTTTGCTCTCCCAAATCCATTTTTGGGGCATCTAAATGATACCAAAAAATATGGCCAACACCTGTTCCGTCGGGGCCTAAGGAAGGAGTAACTCCCTGAGGTAATAATCGTTGTGCATAATTTAATCGTTCTAATACTCTGGTTCTGGCCCAGTAAATATCTACATCATCTTCAAAAATTACATATACAAAACTCATCCCAAACATAGAAGTACCGCGAATAGTTTTTATACGGGGAATACCTTGCAGGTTAGATACTAAGGGATAGGTGATTTGATCTTCCATTAATTGTGGGCTGCGTCCCATCCATTCGGTAAAAACAATTACCTGATTTTCCGATAAATCGGGTATTGCATCAATTGGATTTTGTTGTATTGAGTAATAGCCCCATGCAAAAAACACAGCAGCCATAAGTAGAATTAAAAAGCGGTTTCTTAATGCAAATTTTATAAGAGCTTGTACCATTTTTCAGGTTATGTTTTATTGTTATTAATCTTGCAAACTATATTTTCATTTTACATATTCATCATACCCATACAACCCATCTTCTTATTTTTTTTTGATTTCTTTTTATTTTTCTTTGTATCAATTGGTACAAGTGTCATCCCACACTTTGGGCAATTTCCTGGTTTATCAGAAATAACATCAGGATGCATAGTACAAGTGTATTGTACTATTGCCTGTTTTTTTTGTAAAGTATCTTTTTTTGGAGTTTCTTGTGCATTACCAGCTATGGTAAATAGTACTACATATAAAAAAGTTGCTATTATTTTTTTCATAAAATAAATTTAATGATCAAGCATTTAAATTAATTAATTATTTCTTCAATTGTACCGCAAGTAAGCATTTCTGTTCCCAAATAAGGATTTTTTATTTCTTTTGTTTCACTAATCCATATAGCACCTTTATTTTCATTGAACATAGGGCAATGATCTTGATACATAAGCCGACCGGTTCCAAATGTTTTTACCAATACATACATATCATTACTCATACTTGCAAAATGAAAACGCTGATGTTTAATTTTATCGGCATTATCGCCAATATGTTCTGCATTTTCCTGTAAATCGCCTGCTATTTTATCGAACTCTTTTTTCTGGTCGGCAGTAAAAAGAGATTCATCGAGTTGATTTATTGATTTCAACATTGATTGTGAAGCCGATGCAGCTTCGGAACCGTTATCGTTTGCTAATGAATTTTTAATATTTAAATAATCGATAATAATTTTTGCGAGAGAAGATTTGATTGTAGGATTAATATTAGTAAAAGTGGCCGAAATGGTTGTAATATCTTTATTTTCCGATTTAACTGTGTCAGTTTTATTCATATTATCCATCTCGCTCTTACTCATATTATCCATATTATTTTCTTTATTGCTTTTGTTAGTACAGGCTGCAATGAAGAAGAGCGTAGCAGTTAATAAAATTGATAGTTTTGTTTTCATAATTTTTATTTTTTTAAGGTTATCTAATTCTTGTACCAATCATAAAAAACATCATTACTGCCATTACTGCTCCACCTAAAATGATAAGTATACGATTTTTTTTGTTACCTGAATGATTCATTCCCATCATCATTGGGTGCATCATTTGCATTGAGTTATCACTACTATCAATATTATTTGCTGAGGATTCTGAAACTGCAATTAAATCCATGCCGCATTTTGGGCATTTGCCCGGTTTGTCTGATACTATTTCCGGATGCATGCTGCATGTGTATTTTATATGCACATTCTTTTTTTCGGTACTATCTTTTACTAATGTATTTTGTGCATAGACTCCTATAATAGTTATCATTATAGTAATTAATGATAGCAATATATTTTTCATAATATTAAGTTATTACTTTGTTTTTTTTGTAAGATTCATTCCGCAAATAGAACATTTACCCGGTTTATTGCTTTTGATGTTGGGATGCATAGGGCAGCTATATAATGCCTGTTCTGTTTTTTCTGTAACAGGGGTTAAATTTGAGTTACATATCTGACATTTACCCGGTTTATCGCTTCTGATATCGGGGTGCATAGGGCAGGTATATAACTTTAATTGCGACCATTTTAATTTTTCTTTTGGAGAAAGGTTTAATGCTGCACCACAAACAGGGCAATAGTCGGGCTGGTTGCTTACTATATTAGAATGCATTGTACAGCGATAAATGGTATTACTATTGTTAGTGCTGTCGAATTTTTTATGTTGTGCAAACACTTGTTGTGCAGCGGCAATGGTAATAGCTGCAATAAGCAGAATTTTTAAAGTTTTCATAAATAGTTTTTAATAAGTAATAAGAAATGTGGAAAGTATAAATACAAAATGCCCGACAATACTGATTGTCCGGCTAATTAGCATTGGTATAATTTTAAATTAAAAAAATGCAGTTTTTAATGTATACTGCCGTTTTACCACTTTTTGGGGGAGAATTAGTAGTAATTTTTTTTTCGCTAATGGTAGAAAATTCTGCAATTGGCAACTCAATAAAAGTGATGCAAATAACTTCGAGAGAGGGTTGTATGCTTTTAAGGAAATTAGTTGAGTTGTTTTGGTCTTTACTTATTTTTATTTCCTTATGCTCATCTTTACAGCATTTTTTTTTAATACTTTTCGATAAGAGCATTCCACATTTAGTGCATTTATTGCTATTATTTTGCCATACATTTTTTTCTACCAATTTACCCATGCAGTAGTGAATATGCACTGTTGCTCCTGTGGTAGAAGTAATGTAAAGAATTGCTATTATGGCTACAATAAATTTCTTCATCTCAATTACAAAAATAAATGCAACAATGTTAAATTTTATTTAAAAGCAGACACAAAGAAATGAAAAATTTCTTTATAATATATGATTTGCGTCAGTTTTTTATGCACTGAGGTTAAAAATGGTAAACTATATATGTAATTTTTATACAAAATGATTGTGATCAAAGGGGCTATATAATGGCGGTATTGTCAGGAATTGAACCTGAATCCGGGGCTTAGGTAGTTACCAATGGCACTTATTTATTAAATAGCGATGCCGTTTTTAAGCATGGTACACAAATGCAAATGAATATGCCGGGTATGGATATGTCATCGCATCAGCATGAGTGATGATTATTGAGGAAGGTTTTTCAATAAAAAATCGCGAATATTGCCACCCATCATTTGCCCAGTTTCATTACGGCTAAAACCTTCATTTAATAAAGCATTTACAATAGCCGGAAAACCGGTTATATCATAACTGGCAGTAATGGCGCCATCAAAATCGGAGCCTAAGGCAACTTTATCTACACCTATCCTGTTGGCTACATAACGCATGGCGCGGGCTGTAGCGGCGGCATCGGTACCACATACGGCTGTTTCCCAAAGTCCAATTCCAATTAATCCGTTTCTTTTGCCAATAGCGTCAATCTGTGTATCACTCAAATTACGTGTATTGTTGCAGGTGCCTTTTACACCGGTGTGTGAAACAATAACAGGTGCGGTTGCATATTGTAATATCTCATCAAACAGTTGGGGCGATGCATGTGCTAAATCAATAATAATATGTTTTTCCTGCATTTTGTCAATCAATAATTTGCCCTTTTCAGTTAAACCACCTTTTATAACGCCATGTGCCGAACCACCAAAATCGTTATCAAAAAAATGGGTAAGGCCAATATATCGAACACCGGCATTAAAAAATGTATCTACATTTTTTACATCACCTTCTAAGCAATGAGCGCCTTCAATACCCAACATACCTGCCGTTAGTTGGTGGTTAGTGTTTCTGTCCAGTATAAATTTTTTCAATTCTTTCTGACTGGTAATCACACGAAATATACCATTAGACTGTTTTGCAAAACG
>JAKAKY010000201.1 GCA_021824365.1 Bacteroidota bacterium
TTTACAAGATTGCCTTTTGAAAGCTTTAGTCGGGAGGACAGGATTCGAACCTGCGACCCCCTGGTCCCAAACCAGGTATTCTACCGGGCTGAACTACCTCCCGAAGCCCTATGGATAAAAAAACGCACTTTGTTTGTGCGTGTATTTTGCGGTGAGGGAGGGATTCGAACCCTCGGTACAGTTTAACCCGTACGGCAGTTTAGCAAACTACTGGTTTGAGCCACTCACCCACCTCACCATTCCCATTCTTTCGTTTGGGGTTGCAAAAATAGGGACACCAGTTGTAAAATCCTAAAATCAGCTTTGCTAATTCTTAAAATATTTTTCATTGCTTACACTTGCAGCCATTACATGGCAGCTAATTGCACTTTTTGTGTTAGTTCCATTACATTTTCTCTGAATATGGTATCCGTATCCATCAAATCTTTTACCGTTTGGCAGGAGTGTATTACAGTGGTATGGTCTCTTCCGCCAAAATGTTCTCCAATTGTTTTTAATGAGTTCTTGGTAAAAGCTTTGGCTAAGTACATAGTAATTTGCCGTGCTTGTACTATTTCGCGCTTTCTGGTTTTGTGCAATAAACGTTCATACGGTACATCAAAATATTCGCAAACCATTTTCTGAATAGCCTCTATCGTAATTTCTTTGCTGCTGGTTTTTACAAAATTGCGTAAAACCTTTTTGGCTAGCTCTATATCAATTTCTTTTTTGTTTAATGATGATTGCGCCAATAAAGAAATTAATGCTCCTTCCAATTCCCGAACGTTTGTATTGATATTATAAGCAACATATTTTACTACATCTTTACTCATATCTAACCCGTCGTTCTTCATTTTATGTTCTAAAATTTCAATACGGGTATCATAATCGGGTAATTGTAAATCGGTACTTAAACCCCAACGAAAACGGCTTAACAGACGCTCCTGCATTCCATCTAAATCTTTGGGCGATTTATCGGATGTTAGTACCAATTGTTTACCACTCTGGTGTAAATGATTAAAAATGGCGAAAAAAGCATCCTGCGATTTTTCTGCACGATTAAAAAATTGTACATCATCAATAATCAATACATCTATTAACTGGTAAAAATGAATAAAATCGTTAATGGCGTTATTACGGCTATGGTCTTGAAATTGATTAATAAATTTTTCGCTGCTTACATATAACACTACTTTTCCGGGATGCAAACGCTTTACTTCATTCCCAATAGCCTGTGCTAAATGGGTTTTTCCCAAACCAACGCCGCCATATATTACTAATGGATTGAATGAATTAGCACCCGGTTTTTCCGCTACCGTTTTTCCGGCTCTGCGGGCAACACGGTTACAATCGCCTTCAATAAATGAATCAAAAATATAAGAAGCATTTAATTGCGGGTCTATTTGCATTTTCTTTAACCCGGGAATGATAAATGGATTTTTTACCGGATTATCAATAACTAACGGAAAATTCATTTCATTATTAGCATATATTTTCATGCCACTGGCAGGTAAATCCATACTACCATTACGGCCATTGCCACTATCTACCATAATGCGGTATTCTAAACGGGCATCTTTTCCTAATTCACGTTTTAATGTTTTTGCTAATAAATTAACATAGTGTTCTTCCAAATATTCATAGAAAAATTGGCTGGGTACCTGAATAAGTAACACATTATTTTTAAGCTCAATAGGTTTGATGGGCTCAAACCAGGTTTTGTAATGTTGCCATTCTACAATGTCTTTAATTATTTTTAGGCAATTGTCCCAGATTGATTCAGCAGTTTTTACCATACTAATTGCAACAATTTATCGATAAGTTTAAGAAATATTTTTTTTCGAATGCCCGATTTAGTACCTCAGCATCAAACTGCACAAAAAAAGTTTAGACGGACTGCGAATATGTAGACTTTATGTTGAAAAAAAAATTTTTTATTCATTCTTTTTTTCCCTTAACAAAATGTTTTTCGTTCGAATTAATTTTTTATTAGTTGTATTGGTGAACACATAATCTAACTGCCCCATTTGAATACCGCCCCATCCGGCCTGATTTACTAATGTATAACTACTGCTTTTGTTTTTGTATAAGCGTGGCTGTTTAAAAAACTGGTGCGTATGTCCGCCAATAATTACATCTATACATTGGTTATTTTTTGCTAATACTTCATCACTTATTCTCCCATCTGCATAGCGGTCGCCTAAATGTGATAAACATATAATGATATCACAGTGCTGTTGTTGTAAAATGGCGGCTGTTTTATTGGCTTGCATCACCGCATCAAGGTAAACTAAATTTTCAATCCCTGAAATAGAAATTTTGTCATGCAGTGGCAGTAATACACCCAATACACCTATTTTCAGGTTTTCTTTCTGAATAATGGTATAAGGTTGATACCAATTTTGAAGTGATGTATGTGTAAAATCATAATTACAAACAATGGGTTTCATGCCGGTATGCTTTAATTGTGTTGCCAGATTATCTATACCACCTAAAAAATCTTTTTCACCTAAGGTAAAAGCATCATAACCTAATAAACGCATGGCTTCTAATTCTACCTTGCCTTTATAGGCATCATAAATGGAACTGTCATCGCAAAAGTCGCCGGCATCTAATAATAGTGCGGGGTTACCTGTACCTCTTATTTGTTCAATTATTTTTTTTCTGCTTTCAATACCACCCATGCCTGCATAGGGGCCGCTGTTGTTTTCAAATGGAAATATTTGGCTATGCGTATCGTTGGTGTGCAGAATGGTAAGTTGTGTTTCAGTCATACTGTTTTTGGCCAACAGGTTACCTGCCGGTAGCAATGATATGCCGGTAAACAGCCCGGCTTTTACTGTATTTTGTATAAAGTTTCTTCTATTCATAGATATTGGTGAATTGTGCTGCTTTGTTTACAGTGATAGGTTCATGGTTGTTGGTAAAAGATTGAATATAATTTTTGCAGGTTTCTATCAGCGTAGTATGTAGCGGAATAGAGGGAAGTGAACGCAACATGCTGCAATTACTTCCTCCATTTGCCATATAATCTGATACTACAATATGATAAACGGCATTGGGCAAAATGGGCTGTTGTTGTATACGTATATTTTTTGCTTTACCGTAAACATCAATGGCGTAGTTAATACCCGTTGAAAGCCAACCACCATCGGCTGCCATTCTATGAACAAATTCTTCTAAAATAGCTCCGCTTATTTGTTGCACCACTAAACGATTAGTGTATGGTAGCAGAGCATATAATGTGCCTATGGTAATATTGCCTTGCGGCAAAAAACCTTTAATGCCGGCGGGATGTAAGAAGGCAGCATCTATCTTTGTAGCGGTTTGTAACAGCGCCTGTTGTAACATGGCTGCTGTAATAAAATTACCCAATGGCCCACCACCTTTTTTTTTGTATACATTCTCTAACGAAAAGCCTATTACACTATTTAAATAATGATTGAGACTATCTGTATACGGCTGTAACCATTGTTGTACCGTGCTATCTTTTTGTGCAGCAGTTACGGCATGGTATTGAAAATGAACCTGCGTGATTGCTTGTGCAAAAAGTGGTTGTATGCAAAATGAATAATAAAATAAAATAATGAAAATAGAGCGGATCATAGATACAGTAGTAATGGAAAAAGTAAGGTACAACATTTATTGATAGAAAAGAATAAATTTTAGATAAGGTATTGCATCTGTAAAAAGCTACATTTGCCGCAATAAAATATTTTTTATGAGTTACGAGATTACAGGAAAATTAGTAGCACGATTTGATGTTGTACAACGTACCGAAACGTTTAAAACACGTGAGTTTGTTATAGAAAAGTCGGAAGAAATTGGCGGCCGCACCATTACCAACTATGTAAAATTTCAATGTGTACAAGATAAAACGGCCATGCCTGATAGATTTACCATTGGCGAAACCGTAAAAGTGCAGTTTAATATTAAAGGCACCAAATGGGTAAAAGATGGCAAAGAAAATTATATAACCAACTTAGATGCCTGGAGAATGGAATCGGCTAAATTATCTGATATGAATGCAACGGCAGGTAATTATATCCCCGATGCACCTGCTACTGATACAATTGCCGATGATTTACCTTTCTAAAACAGGTACATGATTTTATAGGATAAAAACCTATCAACATGCAAAAAAATATGGCACTGCGCTTAACGCCTGCTGAAGCAGCTAACCCTGCATGGGTTCAAAATTATCTGGCGCAGGAATTGGGTATTACAGCAGAACGCATCCATGGCTTTTTTGTTGAAAAAGAATCGATTGATGCCCGAAGCCGACAGCAGGTGTGGATCAATAAAACCATTCGGGTATTTGTTGATGAACCTTTTACGGAAAGGCCTCGCCAAATTATTTCATTTCCTTCTGTACATCATGCTGCTAAAAAAGTAATTATTGTGGGTGCCGGCCCAGCAGGTTTATTTGCGGCACTGGCCTTAATAGAAAAAGGCATTCAACCCATTATTTTAGAACGCGGAAAAGCAGTACGCGAAAGAAGGCGGGATTTGGCAAAGCTGAATAAAGAAGGTATTGTAAACAGCGATAGTAATTATTGTTTTGGTGAAGGAGGTGCAGGAACTTATAGTGATGGTAAATTATATACCCGAAGCACTAAACGCGGAAATGTAAATAGAATATTACAATTATTTGTACAATTTGGGGCAGATGAAAAAATTTTGTATCAATCACATCCACACATAGGTACCAATAAATTGCCCCACATTATTACGGCCATGCGGCAACAAATTATAGATGCCGGTGGCGCCTGTTATTTTGAACAACGAGTGGTTGATTTTTTGATAGTAAATTATCAGATAAAAGGAGTGCGCACTGCCAACCATGCCGTATGGGAAGCGGACGCCGTAATACTGGCAACAGGACACTCAGCCCGTGATATTTTTCATTTGTTGTTTCAAAAACAAATAGCCATAGCAG
>JAKAKY010000202.1 GCA_021824365.1 Bacteroidota bacterium
GGGGGATATCTATGTTCAATGCAACGTTGCCGCATTGGAGTGGGCCGGCTTATATTCCGTTGTATTTTTTTGGAGCGGTATATGTAGAAAAAATATCAGCTAAAACAGTACCCGGCTTTTTAAAAACTGCTTTCGGTGTTTTGGGTGGCACACTTGTATTAGGAGTAATCTTAGTACAATTGGCGCCCTTTAATTTAGGCAGTCAGGATAAAGCCAATTTTGGGGAATACTGCCCTACATTAGATGTAAGTGGCTGGACAACCTTTAGCCATCAGTTAGATACCTTAATGAAAGCCGATGTTGCTAAAGGAACGATGCAGGCCGATGCACCCATTGTTGTAGGCAAAATGTTTCCGGGCGGACATTTGGAATATTATACCCATCGTATAACAGGCCATCGGGTAATTGCCATTGGGCCATTAAACGAAATACATAAATTTGCATGGTTAAATAATGCCCGTAAGCCTTTGCAAACAGGGGATGATGCTTATTGTGTGGTACCTTCTAATTTACCCTTTGATCCGTACAAAGCATTTGCACAATATTTTACTACTATTGAGCAACCGGAAATAATCAACCAAATAAGAGGTGGGAAGATTGTGCGGTTTTTTTATGTATATAGAATGAAGGACTGCAAAGCATTACCTTTGCCCTTAAAATTATAGCTTTCACTCTATTGCAGCAAGGTGCTATCGGCTGGGGGCCTGATGGTTTTATTTTTTTCTTTATTGCCGAATAGTTTTTCAAAATCTTTTTTGTAGGATAATCCTGCGCCCTGCCTGCTGGTTCTGCCCAATGCGCCTGCATTAATATCTAAACTGTTTTTACTGAAAACAATGGCTCTTAATTGCCTGTCTTTGGTTAATATAATCTCTAAATTAAAATCGGGTAACCACTGAAAGTTGCCACTTTGTGCGGCTGCACTAATGCCAAAATCAAAATCGCCGCCAAAGCTTACAATAATATTATCATTTAAAAAGCTTTTTCCTACTTTAAAATTAATTCGGCTCCTGTCTAATGCATTGGTATTGGTGCCAATACCTGCACCGGTGGCAGATGATAAAATATCGCTGCTGCTATAAACAGAAGTACCTAAATCAACTTTCAGGCTTTTATCTTTTGTGATCTTGTATACAATATTCGAAACTGCTTTATTCAACTCACGTGTAATAATTTGTGAAATGGTATTTACACCAATATTGGTAAAGTTGGTATTAGCGCCTCCAATATCGCCATAGGGTGCAAAACGTTCCAACACAATCAGGTACGTTACCTGTTTCAGCATTTCGTTTTGGTTATTTTCAATTCTGTTGATGAATTCGCTGAACGTAGGATCTGTTTTTAACGGGCTGCCCTGCGGGAAATCTAATTTAAATGTAATATCCGGATGGCTTAATCTGTTTCTTAATTCTGCAATTACATATACTGTACCACGGTAAGCACGGCTGGTACCACTAAACTGCCCCGATTGGTTACTGATTAAATCATTCACACTAATGTTTTCTGCAGTGTATTGGGCATCGATATGAACATCCGCATTAAACGGATCACCATTCCATTCAATGAAATTGCCGGCATCGGGTTTTAAGATAAACGGTTTTCTGATGAAAGATTGAAAGTTGAAATCGTAGCTTCCTTCTTCAATATTATACCTTCCCCGGATGGTTAAAGGATCTTTGGTTCCCACCCTGATTTTTAATCGGCCATTTCCTTTGGCTTTAATTACATCACCGCTTAACGGGTCTAAAATTACATCAACATCTAATTTATTATTGGCAGTCACATCCAAATCAACTAATAAATTAAAATTACTATTCTGGTTTTCATTCACCATTTCGGTGCCGTATGTTTTAAAAACAATAAAATCGGCATCCCCGCTTTCTTTACTGACTGTGTTGGGAATATAAATATGTGATGGTTCATTAATATCTCCGATAATGGTTAATCTTGCATTTTGTTCAGGGCCTTTAAAACTTAAGGTGGCTTTTCCGGTGGCATTGCCGTAAAACTGGCTGTTGTCAACCGCTTTGGTATTCAACATAATTAACCTGTTGGTAAACAAATCAAAATCGAAAGCCAAATTTTTAAATCCTTTTTCATATAATTTTCCCTTAATCAGTCCGGTATTATTTAAACTGTCTTTTATGTAAAATTCGTTGAAATTAATGCCATCATTTTCAAATGATATATTGGCAGAATCAATGGTATAATACACCTGTGTATATAACACATTCAGTGCAGCTTTTTTTAATGTAATATTGCCGCTTAAATCAGGTTCGGAAGGGTTACCCTGAAAAATAAGATGACCGGTTCCATAACCTTTTAGCCTGTTAAAAATATCACCAATAAATTGTTCAACGTAATTAATTTTGGTATGTTCTAATTGAATATCAACATATAATGGCTTGTTGGTACTATCTTTTGTTTTATAATAACCCTCAGCATTAACGTAGTAATCTTTATTGGGCGCTGAAACGGTAAAATCTAATTTACCTGATTTACTGGTGAATAAAGATTGGATGCTCACAATACCCACCGAGTCATCATTCAATCTAAATTGTGTAGATGTTAGTTTGGCTTCTGCAGTAAATGGACCATAGAAATCACGCAAATAAATTTCTCCATTGGTGATGCCTTCCAGCTTGGGATTTTTGATAAATAAAGCAGTAATATCGCCTAAAAATATATTTTTTAATTTTACAATAAGATTATTGGTGTTACCACCTTCTTCTTCATCGGTTTCTACGGTAATTTCCTGAAAGCCCTGTATAAATTTTACATTGCTGGCAGATACAAAGTTTTTGCGCATTACAATTTCACCCTGCTTATCTAAATTCCATTTTTTTTCATTTAAAATGAAGGAAGATGGATTAAAGTGTATACGTGCCCCATCATTTAATGTAAACACATCGGCATTGAGTAACACATTTTTTAGCACATTATTAGTGCTGGTTGAAAGGTGCACGACAGAATGATCGTTCGCTGCTTTAATAGAAAGTTGGGTATTGGGAAATTGCAGGCTGTCTTTAATTTGAATATCGCTAATAGTGCCGGAGAGTAACAAACTGTCGTAATTGCCAATACATTTTAAATTAATGCCCGATACAGCATATTGATCATATTTGGCATAGGGCACCAAGGCCGATAATTGAAATAAGCTATTAGAAGTGTTCACTCTTCCTGAAATATCCATATCATTTAAACCGGATATTTTTTTATCATATATCTGTAAAAGCGGTTCAATATAATCGGTCTTCAGGGTTACCGTAAAATCCTGATTCACCACAATTTTTGCGGATGCATCAAAATAGGCAGGATAATAACGATGCAAAAAAGACTGGAAGCTGTTGGGCAAATCAAGAATAGTAAATTTTCCTGCTATCACACCGTTGAAATTGTTGCTGCCCACTTTTAAAAATTTTACCGAATCAGCTGAGTAACCGGAAGTGAGGTTCAGTGAATCGAAGCTTAATTGTGTATCGGCTGAAGTGATGGTAGCATTTAAAAATTTAGCGCTTCCTAAAAACTGGTCGATGGTTTTACCGGTAAAATAAATATCCAATAATCCGGTTAATTGCAAACTGTCTTTATAAAATTTTAAAACTTTTAAATTGGCATTTACCAAATCGCCCAAAATATTGAAACTGGGGTCGGGCTTACTTAAATCAACTTCTACATTACTGTTGAAATTCATGTTCGGATCATCAATCTTCACTTCACCGTTAAAATATTTTTTTTGAAAGGTACCATTCGTGGTGATGTTGGAATAGGTATAATTATTAAAATCGAGTGAAGTAATCTTTCCTTCAATTTGTGTTTTGAGTTTTTCAATATCAAAATTGCTGCCTGCAATTTTTCCTGTAAAATCAGCATAACCTAACTGAGTGATACGTAAAAATTTTCCAATATTAAAATGATTGGTAATAATATTCCCCGAATAAGTAATATCTTTTTTTTGCGGTATTTGCATGGTAACATTGGCGGCTATACCACCTAATCCTGAAGTAATGGTACCATTGGAAGTAAAATTATAAATAGTGCCATTGAAGTTACCTTTAAACAAAGCATCGCCTAAGGCAGTTAGGTCGGGTACTTTCATATTTTTTATCGCAGGTGCAAAAAGCAGAATATCATTGTAATTGGTTTTAATGGTGCCATTGTTAAAGTTGATGATGGTTTTATTTAAATTCGGTAAACCCTTCATGGCAAGGCTGCCACTGATGTAACTACCACTTCCTACCCGGCCAAATAAATCGTTCACTGAAAAATTGGCCACTGTTCCTTCAAAATGCCCATTGATATTGATTTGTTTTTTCCAGTTTTTTAATTCAGGCGCAAAATAAGCAATATCATCACTGTAAACAGATGCATCTGTAAACCTTGCCACCATGGTTACAGAGGTAATATATTCACTAAAATCATCATTGAAATGTTTGAACTTCATGGCATAATAATTGGTTAATCTGCTCTTGTTGGTGAGCAGATTTAAATTGGCCAATTCAATGATATGAGGATTAATTGTGAGTTTTGTTTTTAATCTTTTTAATTCAATACCGCTTCTTTCTTTTGCAGCAATATTTACTAAGCAGTGCAAAGTATCTTTGATTAAACTTACTTCATCAACGTGACCGGTTAACTGGCTAATATAAATATGGCTGCCATCAAAATAGGGTAGTGGTTTTTTATCATTCCCTTGTATGGAGAGCGTGCCATTTTTAATATTGAGTTTTTTGAGATGCAACAGCAGGTTGCCTGTATTTAACCGCAATCCTGTATCTGGTGTATTGGTATGTTGGTCTCTTATTCTAATTGAATCCGGCCTTAGTTCCGGAATATTGGTTATTTCAAAAAAAGGCTTATCAAGGTTTAATTGATTAACAGAAAAAATTCCTTTGTTTAAATTGATATTA
>JAKAKY010000203.1 GCA_021824365.1 Bacteroidota bacterium
TAAATAGTGCCTTTCAAAATTTTATTGCCGCCATATTCAAAATCATTAAACAGAGTATGGCCTATGTGTTTCATGTGTACCCTTATTTGGTGGGTTCTTCCTGTTTCCAATATGCATTCCACTAAGGTTACATAATTAAATCGTTCTAACACGCGGTAATGGGTAATGGCATGCTTGCCCATATCGCCTTCAGGATATGCCGCAAACATTTTTCTGTGTTGCTGATGCCGTGCAATATGTGCATGAATGGTACCTTCATCTGCTTCTATATTTCCCCATACCAATGCCACATATTTTCGTTTAACGGTATGATGAAAAAACTGTTTAGCCAAATGAGCAGCAGCATTGGCTGTTTTAGCCAAAACAATTAAACCGGTTGTATTTTTATCAATACGATGTACCAGGCCATAACGTGGCAATTCATCTTCATTTAAACCTGCATTTTGTTGGAGTAAATGATATTTTACCCCATTCAATAAGGTTCCGGTATAATTGCCAATACCCGGATGTACTACCATGTTGGCTGTTTTATTGATGACTATTATAGCTTTATCCTCATATACAATGTTTAAAGGAATGGACTCGGCTTTAACTTCGGTGTATTCGGGGTTGTTGTAACTGAGTAACACAATTTCATCGCCCGGCTTTATTTTATAATTGCTTTTAACAATTTTGCCGTTTACGGTTAAGAATCCTGCTTCAATACCTTTTTGAATTTTGTTACGGGTTGCGTTCTCCAAACGCATTTGTAACCATTTGTCAATACGTATGGGTTCCTGATGCTTATCAATTAAAAACACTTTACGTTCATAAAGGGTTTCATTATTTTCCTCGGCAGGTATTTGAGTGTCTTCTGTATTCATTATTGCAAATATAGGTGCAGGCTATAAAACAGTATTATTTTTCAACGGGTTGCTTTTGTAACTTTGCCCATTCTTTTTCAATAAAACAGGAAAATAGTTGGTTGAAATTTTTTAAGCAATACTAATTCATTCAGTTATGGAGCGATTGGTTTATTTTGAAGATTTGGGGTTTAGGGGTTATAAAAGTGTGTGGGATTACCAGGAGCAATTGCTGGCAGTTAATCTAGCTTTGAAATCAAATGAAACGACCCACCAACAAACCAACAATTATTTGCTTTTTGTAGAACATCCGCCCGTTTATACATTAGGTAAAAGTGGCAAGCGCGAACATGTGCTGATTTCTGAAACAGAAATGAAGGAAAAAAATATTGATTTCTTTCACATTAACCGTGGAGGCGACATTACTTTTCATGGCCCGGAACAATTAGTGGGTTATCCAATATTTGATTTAGATAAATTCAAAACCGATTTAGGCTGGTACTTACGCAGTTTAGAGGAAGTAATTATTCAAACTTTGGCAGTATATGGCATAAAAGGCAGCCGCAGTAAAGGTGAAACCGGCGTTTGGATTGATCCGGATAAACCGGGTTGTGAGCGTAAAATTTGTGCCATGGGCATTAAATGCAGTCGTTGGATTACCATGCATGGCTTTGCTTTTAACATTAACACAGATTTAAATTATTTTAATTATATCATTCCCTGCGGTATTCAAAACAAACAGGTTACTTCGTTGCAAAAAGAGTTAGGCAGATATATTCCAATAGATGAAGTTAAACCCATTGTAAAAGAAAATTTTGCCCGAATATTTGAGGTTAATTGGGAAAATTAAAATTCTTTTTCAATATAAAATTTGTTCTTCTCTTTCAAATGATGGTCTTCATACAATTCAAAATAAAACCAGCCGGCCCGTAAAAAATTAGATTTGTCTACTACCAGATAAGTTTCTTTTATATCATTCATCTGAAACAACAATTCGTTATTTTCATTAAAAAATTTAATGCTGTATTCATGTGCTTTTGTATGAGGTAAAGCAATGGTAACATAGCCTTTGTTATTGGTGAAAACAAATACAGATGGTTTCCACACTGTTTTTGGGATGTATCTTTTTAAAACAATGTCATTTTCGGCTATTATACTTAAAGTATCTTTGGTATTTGCACTAATGGAGTCTTTAAAGTATCTGTAATCTTTGGATTCCAGCATATACAACAATGAATCGCGTTCTTTATTGAATATGCGATACATGATCACAGTTTCATCGTTTTTTGTGGTTTCTGCCATGGGTGGCAAATTGTCGGACGATTTAGATGCAGTAAAAAAATATTTTCCTCCCTGCAGTACATAAAATATGCGGTAATACACTTTTACACCGGGAGTAAACTGATTGTCAACAAACCCATTTTTCGCCAGTTCGGGTGATTGCGCCGAAAAAATACTGGTAAAAAATTTTACACTGTCATAAGAACGTTGCACCACTAACTGATTACAATCCGGATGCGGATTCGTCCAACTAATTTGATTTTTGTTTTTGGTCAGTGTATGTACAGAAAAATTGGGCAAAGTATCTTTTTGCTGGGCAAAAGCAGGCATCTGCATGCAGGGCAATATGATAAAGGCAAAAAAATAAATACGTTTCATTCAGACAAATATAAAGGGGATGCTGTTATCAAAACTTCAAAATGTGCGGTAATAAAGAGGCATTGCCTTGTAAGCCGCCGCTATGTATGGCTACTATCTTACTTCCTGCGGGAAAATATTTTTTTTCTACCAAATCAAATACTGCCCATATTAGTTTAGCAGTATACACTTTATCGGTAGGTAATTGGTATAATTGCCACCATTCATTCATTTTTTGCAATAAAATAGCATTGTGTTTGGCATAGCCTCCAAAATGGTAGGCACTTATCCAAGTCATTTGCTTCATTTTTTTCGAATCATTCACCAGATATTCAATATCCTGTTGAATCATATCGGCTCCTTTTAAAACGGGAATACCTATCATGTTTTGGTGCGGAAGTGCTGCCTGAATTAAACCTGCCATCATAGTGCCTGTGCCAACAGCGGCTATGATATGTGTAGTGGATGGTAGAATGTATTGATGTATGTTCATAGCCCCTTCGGCTCCTAAACGGCCATAGCCACCTTCATTTATCCAATAATCACCGGGCTGTTGGAGTTGTTGTTGTACAATTGTTTTATTTTTGTAATGCGTTCTGTCAATAAATTGTAACTGCATACCTGCAGCAACTGCAATGGTTAAAGTAGGATTGGTTTGTACGTCTCCTCTTATTACACCCATACAACTAATGCCGGCTAATTGGCAGGCTACAGCGGTGGCCACTATATGATTGGAATATGCACCACCAAAAGTTACTATACGGCTGCATTTTTGCTGTAACGCTTCATTCAAATACAATTGTAGTTTAAACCATTTGTTACCGCTAATTTGGTTATGAATAACATCTAATCGTAAAACGGAGAGTGTTATATTTTGGTTAACTGCTGCATTAGAAAGCGGAATAGCTTGTAAATAGGGCATTTTATCAAAGGGCAAAGTAAACATGCAGTATGTATTTGTAATAAAACTATTGGATGTTTTGAACTTATCTTTTAGCTTCGCAAAGATTCAAATGTACAATATGCAACCAACACTCGTAATTTTAGCAGCAGGTATGGCCAGCAGATATGGTTCGATGAAGCAAATAGAAGCATTTGGCCCCGGTGGTGAAACAATCATGGAATATTCCATATTTGATGCCATTAGAAGTGGTTTTTCAAAAGTGGTTTTTATTATAAGGGAAGAATTTTCAGGTGCTTTTAAAGCGCAATTTGAGCCTCGCTTAAAAAGTAAAATTGAAATAGATTATGTTTATCAGCATTTGAGAAATTTTGTAGGAAACCGAACTATTCCGGCTGAGCGGGTGAAGCCATGGGGAACGGCACATGCTTTATTGTGTTGTAAAGGCAAAGTAAATGAGCCATTTGCCATTATTAATGCAGATGATTTTTATGGGAAAGAGGCATTTGAAAAAGCAGCAGCATTTTTACAAACTGCATGTAATGAAAAAACTTATGCTATTATGGGATATGAATTATCAAAAACCCTTAGTGGCAACGGAAGTGTAAGCCGGGGCGTTTGTGCAGTAAATGAGGCACATGAATTGGTGCAAATAAAAGAAAGAATTAAAATATACAGAGAGGCCTCATCCGGTAAAATTGTATTTGAAGAAGAAGATGGAAAGCATACTCTACCTGATCCTACTCCGGTAAGCATGAATTTCTTTGGTTTTCATCCCAATATTATTGCTTTGGCAGAAAAACTATTTGGTGAATTTTTAGACAAGCATATTCAAAATATTAAATCAGAATTTTTTATTCCATTAGTGGCAGATGAATTTGTGAAACGCCATTTAGGCGTGGTAAAAGTATTACCCACCTCTGCCCAATGGTTTGGTATTACTTATAAAGAAGATGCACCGGATGTGAAAAAAAGTATTGAAACATTGGTACAGTCAGGCGCTTATCCGGAATATTTATGGAAATGAGTGGATTCAGAAACTTATTTTGTATAAAAAAGCCACCGAATTTTGAAGCAATGGCTTTTTGATGTTGATGGTATAATTTTTTAATTATTGTAAGCTTTCACTAAAAATACACAATCCTCCATTTTCTTTACCTGCTCTTCTCTGTTATTATTGGCAATGTAAGACTTTAGCGGAAGTTTAATTTTTGCGCTGCTTTTTACAGCATCTTCGGTGTTTAAGTGATTCACTAAACTGAAAACATTTTTGCTTTTAATAGCAAAGGTGATGCCATCTGCATGGGTTTGGCGGGTACTCAAAATACCAATCACTTCACCCTTTTTGTTTAAAACCGGTCCACCACTATTGCCGGGGTTAGAGTTCATTTGAATTTGTGTACTTAAGGTATCGCCATCAAATCCGGTTTTGGCGCTTAAATATCCCTGTGTGTATACAATTTCATTTCTCGGATAGCCCAGTGTAAAAATTTCTTCACCTAAATCGCCTGATTTTT
>JAKAKY010000204.1 GCA_021824365.1 Bacteroidota bacterium
ATTTTAAAGATATTCAGTAGCTACGAATGGCGGGATATTTTTCTTTATTGACCCCCAAAGAAAAAACAACAAGGGACTGTATAGCAATGGCAGCGGGCATTGTAAGGATTACCGAAAGGTATGAGGGAGTAAATACTGTATGCCCTGTTCGGAAGTACAACGAACACAAGACGAGTATTCTTAAATAAATAAAATGGTAACAAATGAAAAAAATGGAATTAAAACAAATGGCAAGCATTGAAGCAGGTAGTTGTGCACCAGTAACTGCAGGTCTTGCGCTGGGTGCAGCAGTAGTAAGTACAGTATTTCCACCTGCTGCTATTCTTGGCTGGACACTCGTAGGCTCATGGTTTAGCCAGTGTGTACATTAATTTATGTTTGGATGTATAATAGTATAATACTATTATACATCCAATTTTTATTTGAGGGCTTTGGAGGAAATTTATTTTGGAATATCATGAGTTTTCTATCAAAAAGCGTATTTTCAAAAAGTAATCCTATTTATAAACATATTGAATATAAAATTGTGTTATTCAAGAATTCTATAACCCTTAAGCTTTTATATCATGAGTGGAAGGGCTCAATCAGAAAAAAAGAAACCAATCATGGTTTTTTAATCAATATCATTATTAACTTTTTTACCATAATAGTTACATTACCATTGGTAATTATTTTTTTAAAGTTAAAGTATGTTATAAAATCTTTTAAACCAGATATATCCATACAAAGCACTGTATTTCTACTCCTCATCTATATTTTTTTAATAGATTTTATTATCCGTTTAATGGTTCAAAAAAAAATCAGTAATGCAGTAAAACCATATCTAACATTGAATATACCCAAACGGTCTATTATATATTTGTTTATAGTTAAAACAGTAACAAATACTTATAATTTTATTATCTTATTTTTACTCGTACCTGTTATTCTCAGTAATCTATACAACACATTAAATACTACAAAAATATTTATATTATATATTTTCTTAGTTATTTGTTTTATAATGAATAACTATCTGGTGCAATACATCAAAAACATATCAAGTACAATATTGTTTTGGATAACAAATATCACAATAGTTATTTTAATTTTTTTTGGAATACTTTTTATTAGTCAAATTAATATAACTAAATACGTATTAATTATTTTTACGAATATTTCCAATAAGCCAATTTTTTTATTACCATTTTTGCTATTTCTATTATTAATATTGAAAATTTATTATCGGCAGGTTAAGCAGTTATTATACATCGACAGTAATGCTAATCAATCAAAATTAAATCTCTCAACTTTTGAAACAATCAGAATTATTAATAAGAAAAGTTATCAACTATTCATGTTATTTATAATAGATTTAAAACTAATATTAAGAAATAAAAGACCATATGAAATAGTAATATTCTCAATTTTACTTCCATTAATAATGCTTATATTGCTCCGTTTTGTTGGCTTTAGTAATACAGACAAGTTAGCATTATTTTTAGTTAGCATTTTTGCAACAGGTATAATTATACTTGCTTATGGTCAGTTTATTTTTTCCTGGCAAAGTGCTCATTTCCCATTAAATTATGTTTTGCACATAAATACTAAGGAATATATAAAAAGCAAAATGCTGCTTTTATTTTTACTAAGTACTATTAGTTATTTATTTTGCATAGTTATTTTACATAGTTATGATAGTTTAATTATCAGTTGTGCATTTCTTTTTAATATAGGTATTCAAATACCATTAACATGTTTATTTGGTTTATTTAGTTATAAAAAAATTGATTTAAATAGTAGTGCTTTTCTCAATTATCAGGGAACAGGTAAAACGCAGTATCTTTATTTTTATGGTTTACTTGCTGTGAGCTCAATTATTTATTATCCTATACAAAAATATTTTTCAGAAAAAATTGCCATATTAGTATTTGGTTTATTAGGTTTAATAAGTATATTATTTAGCGTACTTTGGCTCAGGTTATTAACAAAAAATTTACAGAAGAATAAATACAAATTTTTAGAAGGATTTTCAAAAATTTAGTTTTATGATAAGTGTTAATAATGTCACAAAGGTGTATAATGGGAAAAAAGCAGTGTGCATAAACAGCCTTATGATAAGCCAAGGGGAGTTAGTAGGATTAGTAGGTAATAATGGAGCTGGAAAGACTACTTTTTTCAGGTTAATACTTGACCTTGTAAAAGCAGATAATGGCGAAATACTCATCAATGACCAAAATGTTGCGCATACAGATAGCTGGAAGAAATGCACATCTTCCTATTTAGAAGAAGATTTTTTAATTAGCTACCTTACACCCTTAGAGTATCTGTCATTTATAGGTAGTCTTCACAATATTTCAGAAGATGAGATAAAGGACTTCATAAGTGTAAATGAAAAATTATTTAAAGATGTTTATACAAACCAAAAGTATATAAGGGATTTATCAAAAGGGAATCAGTGCAAAGTAGGAATTGCAGGTAGCTTATTCGTTAACCCGAAATTATGTATATTGGATGAACCTTTTGCTAATTTAGATCCCAGTTCACAAATACAGCTTAAAAATTTACTTTTGGAAATTAACTCAAATAATGGCACAACCATTTTCATCAGTAGCCATGATTTAAGGCATGTAACAGACCTTTGTAAAAGAATTTTAATCATGGAAAATGGAACAATTATTCAAGATTGTTTAACCAACAATGAAACTTTAATGCAATTAGAAAATTATTTTATAGTTTAATGTAACATGGTCTAAAATTTACTGAACAACAATTATTTAGTTACTACTGCTATTAACCCGTATTATACGCTACAATCCGGATTTTATCTTCGGCCCAGGCAATTCACTATTGCAGTAAGATTTGCGTTTCATTAAGCTGATAACTAAACATTATTACTACGGAAACTTTCGCAATACGGTTAAACGCAACAATACCTCTAATACAACCAGCACCAACGCGGCCAATACAAACCATTGAAACTGTTCCGTATACCGTTTGTAGGTGGTAACGGTAATATTACTTTTTTCTAACCGGTCAATACTTTTGTAAATGTTTTGCAGTGCAGCATTATCAGTGGCATGATAATACTGCCCGCCGGTTTCGGCTGCTAATTGTTTTAATAAACCTTCATTAAAATCTAACGGACTGGAATTGCCGTTACTTAACGGATGATGATTGTCATCTATTCTATTGGCATTACTGCCTACCCCAATGGTATACACTTTAATACCATACAATTTAGCCATATTTAATGCAACATCGGGGGGTATTTGCCCACCAAAATCAACCCCATCAGTTAATAAAATAATCACTTTGCTTTTATTGGTACTATTGCGCAAACGGTCAACACTGGTAGCCAAACCTGAGCCAATAGCTGTTCCTTCTTCCTGCAAATAGCCATTCTGAATATTGTTGATTTGATTTAATACCGCAGTATGGTCAACCGTTAATGGGCATAAAGTAAAACTCTGGCTACTGAAGATAACTACACCAATTTCATCACCGGGCCTGCTTTCTACAAAGGATGTAGCTACTTTTTTGGCAGCTTCTAAACGGTTGGGCACAAAGTCCTGCTCCGTCATGCTACCACTAATGTCAATACAAAGTATTATATCAATACCCTTTCCATCAATTTGTTGTTTGGTAAACTGCTCACGTGGGCGGGCCAATGCAATAATAACAGCGCTAAGCGCCAGCATGCGCAAAATAAAAGGCAGATGCCTGATATTTGATTTGATACCGGCAGTATCCTTTAAAAAATGCGTAGTAGTAATACGAACAGCAGGAATTTGCTGGCGACAGGTTTTAATATACCAATACACCAAATAAGGTATTACCAGTAAAAGCGGCAATACCCAGGGATAAGCAAATTCAGTATGTTGTAGCCAGGCTGAGAGCATTATTGTTTGGGTTGAAATGAATATTGATGAATGGTTTTTACCATATCTGTTGCAGTAATAAACGCAGTTTCAACTTCATGTTCTGTTGGTATATAGCGGGCAAACTTCACTGCATCTGACAATCGCAATAATTGGAAATAAGCAGTTTGTACCGCCTCTGAACCTATTTTATTTTTTACGGTTACCATATATTCATCTGTCGTAAAACTATGGGTATCCCGCTGCAATTGTGCATCAGAAAAACCACGGCACAAAGCAATTAACGCAGTAAACAAGGGCTGATGTGCACCCATAGAATAGGGATATTTTTTTTGTAATTGTTGAATCGCATTCAACACCTGTTCTTTATTTTGTAGCGGTATAACGGGTATGAGTTTACGTTTTTTATTTAACCTAACCCATTTTACCAATAAAATTACTATTAAAATCAATAACACTGCTGATGCCACAATCCACCAGGCAAAAGGTTTTGCAGGTTGTGGCACTTCAATTATATCAGTAAATCCGTTATAATCTTTCATACCTGAAATATTGGCGGGCAATACGGTGAGTACAGGCGTATTTTTAAGAATAACCGTTTGTTTATTAAGAAACACAACATTCAATACTGGTATTTTCCAACTACCGGAATCAAAAGAAGTGATAGTAATGTGTTGGGTAAGAATGGTATTGCCATTTACGGTAAATGTATCAATAGTCGAACGTTTTACTACCTGTATATGTGCAAAAGTATCGGGCAACTGAAACCATTGTTGAATACCACTGCTATTTTGCTGCACATTTTCTAATTGTAAGGTAAGTTGTGTTTGACTGCCAATTAATATTTTATCGGGGTTTAGTTTAACACTGGCCTGTTGCGCAAAAGCAAATACCGGTATAGAAAACAAAAAAAGAAAACAATATTTTTTCAACAAATATGTACGAATACCATTGCTAATGGCATGGCATTGTTGTATTGAATACAGTATCCTCATGCCCGTTGAATAAAAAATTGT
>JAKAKY010000205.1 GCA_021824365.1 Bacteroidota bacterium
ACCGAATAATCCATACGGTTACCCATACTGTCAACAAATTTTTTTATTTTTTGGAATGGAGTTTTTGCTTCATAAACAGCTATCGCTAATATGTTTATTTGATTTCGATGGTTTCTTGCAAATGCAGAAAGATGTGGCATTGCTGCTATACAAGGTTTACACCAGGTAGCCCAAAATTCAATTGCATATAGTTTACCTTTTTCAAAATTTTGAAACGAGGTACCTTTTAGCCATGTACTTACCTGAAGTGGCGGCGCAGGGTCGCCAATATTTAGTGCAACTGAATCCGTGTTTTGTGCCTTACTGTTACAATTTGTGAAGCACAACATTATGAGTAAAATAAATTTTGATTTGGCTGATATCTTCAAGTGCATACTTAATCATTTAAATTTGATGACTGTTTTGATGGAATAACTATTGCTGAATCAATCAAATGGAAGAAAATACGCCTGCTCTTTACAAATGCATAAAATGCCACGGTATCAATTTTGTTGAATACTGTGGCAAAAAACAGGTAAATGATTAATACACAGCAACACAATAGCATTTGCCGGTACACGGGCTTGGTTGAAAGTACCTGCAAGTTTTTTCTTTTCATTCATACAACTACCGGCTTTAATTTGTTTAATTCCTGTTTTGCATAATAATATCATTTTTTATTCATTAAGATTTTTTTGAATCATCATCATTAAATCTTTCGTAGATGGCCTTGGCGCATTTTCTGAAATAACTGTACCATTCTTGTTTATTAAAATATAACGCGGAATAGTTGAAATAGTATTTTTTACCAAAAAGGGAGCACTGAAACCATTCAAAAATAAAAAGCTATTCTTGCCATTCATATTTTCTTCTTCTACTGCTCTTTTCCAATCCAATTTATTTTCGTCAACACTTAAATAAATAAACACAATGTTTTTTCCCTCAAATTTCTTTTGTAAGGTTTTAGAAAACGGCATTTCATATCGGCATGGAGCACACCAGCTAGCCCAAAAATCCAGCAATATTAATTTACTTTTATTTTGTGTTATTAAATCCTGCAATTCAATAGGTTGATTAGACTGGTAGTTAATTAAAGTATCCGTTTTTTTGAAATCTAGTCCGAGTTTTTTTTGTAATAACGCTTCTGTAATTATTTTTTTATAAGTACTATCAATACACCGTTGTTGATAATCTTCAATAAAATTTAAGGGTAAGGTAAGGTTAACTTTTATTGCTGCTTTCAAGTAACTTGTAGTTAAAAAATTTTTAATTGTATCATTAAATTGTTGAACGAATTGATTGTATTGATTAAACTCAATACTATTAATGGGAAAATGATCTCTATACTTTGTATTACTAATACTCACTGCATTATACAAGGTATGTAAATACATTACGTTAATATTAAAAGGTATTTGCTTTAGTAGGTTAATTTGGTTTTGAATCTTGTTGGCAAGACTTCCCTCCGCAATAAGTCTTGCTCTATTTTTCCAATACAGCAACAAATGATCATCTATTGCATCAGTAGCAATAGAAATAAAAACATACCATTTTAAAAATTCACTAACCCGATGGTGCTGCATAAATTCATTGGCTAGTCTTATTCTTTGTGCTTTGATTTGTTGTATGGTTTTTTCATCATTAGCTACCATGGATGCAGATGCAGCAACCCTAGCCAAGTAACTTTTTTTTACTGGAAATAAAGCATAATGTAAAGGGTAAGTTTTTTCAACTAACATTCTAAATATTTGCAATTCATTATCCCAAGTGGAATCCTTAGCACTATGCATTACCAGATGCTTGGAATTGTTTTTGTAAATAAGAATGGAATCGCCCGGATGTATAAAAAAAGGTGTTTGTTCTTCTGTTGCATGAATCAAAAATGTAGGATAATGAATAGGGATGCGATTATTTATGTGATTAAAGAATACCATGTTTCCTTTCCCTAATGAATCAGTATAGTAAAAGGTTAAGGGTAATAAAGTACTGTCAACTTTAAACACAATACTGTTTTTTACTATACCTACTGTAGAATCCTTTAGAATATGATAAGAAAAATTTTTACCAATCGATTTAAACGGGTGGAATAAATAAACGATAAGGAAAAATTTTAAAATGCGCAATGCCATATATTATATTTAAATTTAAAAAAAAGTGGTAAAAAATAGTTGTCAATTCATGAATTGGCAACTATTTTTTAAATTATTGTGCTAATAAAGTTTGTGCACAACTGTCACAACACCAGTATCCACTATTTCCTGAAGTAGCAGCATATTGATTAGCGTAAGCTATTGCTGTAGATTTACTTAATCCACAGCTTACGTAGGAAATATTGTCCCCAGAATGTGCACAACAAGTGCCTGATGTTCCACCTACAATTTGTTTCATTTCTTCCTTAGTTAAAGGTTTCATTTGTTTAAATTTTAAAGTGATTAAATATTCCTCTTTATTTCAGGAGGAATTGTTTCCGTTGTTTCAATGGCTATTGAAAGCATTGCCTTTTTATCCTCCGGACGATAAACGATAATGTACTACAATAATATACGTTTTTTTTTGAAAATTACATTAGGGGAAGCTCTACAATTTTTAAAAAGATACCTATAGCTTAATTAAAATACTTTCAATCGCTTTTGTATTGGATAGTCTGGGCAGGTTAGCTTCTATGAGTTGGCCATCGGGACTAAACAATAAATAATGTGGTATGGAATTGATGCCGAAATGTAAAGCAAAGGCAGATTTAAATTGTTGAGGGAGATAGAAATTATTTTCTTTTTTAAATTGTAAAGCATGGCTTTTTTTTATCCATACAGTGGTATCCCGGTCAAACGATATATACACCATGTCAATTTTATGCTCATATTTTTGGGCCAATGCTTTTCCTGCCGGAATTTCTCTTAAACAAGGTACACACCACGATGCCCAACAATCTGCCAATACGTATTTTTTTCTCGGAAAAATGCTGTTAAAAGCAATTGTTTGCCCATCGGTTTTTACTACCGGGCTATTCAATGCATCTGTTTCGGTATACACCACTTCATTTTTTTCTTTTTCTTGTATTTCATGAATGGTTCCGGTTAAATAGGTTTTGTATTGTTGGTTACTGCAATATTGTTGATAGTCTTGCACCAAGGAGTCATAACTACTCAATTTATTTTTAGCACTCCATACCAACATTTCCGTTAATAAGTGGTGTCTGATGCTAATGGGCTTTGCTTGTTTTTTAATGAGTCCATATAAGTAAATCAATCCTTTATTGGTAGATAATGCATCTTGTTGGGTAGCTACTGCTGTCTGGTAAATCCAATAACCGGATGCGGCTAATTGGGTTAAGTTGGTATTGAAATAATACTTGGGGTTATTAAAATTTGCCTGTTTAAATGTATGGACGTATGGGTTATTGTTTTTATTAAATTTTTTTGTTAAGTAACTGCTAACACTATCATTTTCATATAAGGTAAAATAGTAGGAGGCATATACTTCAGCCATTGCTAATTGTTGTATGGTGGCCGGTATTGGGTGCAGAAGGTAATATTCTTTTAAAAAATGCATTCGTTCCAGAAATAACTGATTAACCATTTTGTATAAAGTATCTATATTATTTCCGGCTTGTAATAAACTAATGTTGGGTAGCCGCATATCGCCACCTCTTTTTTCTAAAGAATCGAAAATGGCATATACTGCGGCATGCTTTCCTGCATATTGTAAATGGTAGGTATAGAAATGATGTTGTTCGTGTGATGTGTTTGTTTTATTTTTTATATATATCGTTAAAGAATCACCGGGCATAATGAAACAGTAATGCCCCAATCCATCAAAAATATAACCACTACAAGTGTCATTTATTGTATACCTGCAGGTGGTGGTAGCCACGTTGCCATGCTTAACAAATTGCGTTATTTTCTTTTTGAAGAAATACTGATCCGGAGTAGTCATCAGGCCTGAATAAGCAGGTTTTAATAAATCGAATGCAGCAGAATCTTTTAATTCAGGCGATAAGGTATATATATACCGAACTGTAAATGCTTTTTGTGCGCTGGTTGTTTGGAAGCAGCATAAAGCACTAACAAATAATAAAACACTGAATTTCATTGAAGTTTATTTAATAAAAGAGAAAATTTTTCAAAAGTGTAATGAGTATTTTCATGGATCTCTCCCAATTTAATTTCCAATATGATATACAAAAATGATGCTGTCTTTGATTTTGAGACAGCATCATTAGTTATTATCTACAATCCACATTTATGCAAGCGTCACTTGCTAAACATGCTGCATCTGCAGTGCTTTGGCAACTTCCGCCCCCATCAATACATAACACCTGTGCAGTTCTGCCTCCTGTAAAAGTCCAGGTACATGTCATGTATATACTTCCTCCAATTACTTTTTTCATTTCTTCCTTTGATAATTGTTTCATATTTTTAAATTTTAGAAGTTAAAAATATACCGTTTTTTTGAATAGTATGTGTAGGGGAAGCCCTACAATTTTATTTTCTATTAATAATTTTTAAAAAATTTTCATAAAAGCGTTGCAACAGGCGTTTGTCTGCTGTAATAATGGAGGCCTGCGCAGTTAACCCCTCTCTATATTGCAATGCCTGGCGGTAGTTTGTTTCAAGGCCATTCACTAAATTTACTTTAGCAATATATCCACTATCGGTGGGTATGGTAGATATAAAACTTATATTACCATCTAAATAACCATATTCCTGATAGGGATAAGCATTTAGTTTTAATAAAACCTTTTGTTGCAACTTTACTTTGCCGAAATTTGTTTGTGGAATGTGGATAATTGCATAATACTTTGCATTATTTGGATTAA
>JAKAKY010000206.1 GCA_021824365.1 Bacteroidota bacterium
CATTACTCTGTTCAAGCCGCATATTTCTTCTTCACAATCCTTACATTTCTCATAAAAATTTAAGCTAACACAGGGTAATAAGGCTATCGGGCCTTCAACCGTGCGCATTACTTTTGCTAATGGGATAGATGAAGGCGGATTTTTGAAAAAATATCCACCACCTTTACCTTTTTTACTTTCTAAAATTCCAGCTTTTTTTAATTCCAGCAGAATGTTTTCTAAGAATTTTAAAGGGATATTTTTTTTTCTGGAAATTTCAGCAATTAATACCGGGCCATTCTCTTGGTGTTGTGCCAGATAAATGAGTGCTTTAAAAGCATATTGTGTTTTTTTAGACAGCATATACAGGGTATTATGATTTAGCAACTATTCTGTAGCTAATATCGGTAACTATTTTTGTATTTCAATATTCTGTTAAATGAACGATTTTGGTTAATATGTTTGTCACATCCCCGTATGCACACTAATAAATATTTATATATATATGTAAAAACAATATTCTATTCAAATCCTAATACATCTTTCATAGCAAAAATGCCTTGTTTGCCGATTAAAAATTCAGCAGCTAATACTGCGCCACCGGCAAAGCCCATTCTATTATGTGCGGTATGAATAATTTCAATATCATCAATTTCAGAGTGATAAAGAATTTTGTGAGTGCCGGGTGCAGGGTCTATTCTTTCTGAAACAATGCTTAATTCATCCGGCTGATGTGCAGTGTTGTTTACCCATTTCTTTTTTGCAGTAATTTTTTGCATAATTTGTTCTGCTAATGAAATAGCTGTACCGCTGGGTGCATCTCTTTTTTGGGTGTGATGAATTTCGGTAAGGCTTACTTCATATTCCGGGTACTGCTGCATTAAATACGCCAAATATTTATTTAATTCAAAAAACAAATTCACGCCAATGCTAAAGTTACTGGCATAAATGAAGGCAGCTTTTTGTTGTAAACATGTTGCTTCAACAGTGGGCAATTGTTCTAACCATCCGGTTGAACCACAAACTACCGGTATGCCACAATTAATACAATGCATTACATTGTTAAATGCACTGTGCGGCCCGGTAAATTCAATAGCAACATCGGCTTTTTGCAAGCTGGCAGCATTTAATTCATGTGCATTATTTGCATCAATTTTTAAAACAATTTCGTGGCCTTTGCTAACTGCTACTTTTTCTATGGCCTGGCCCATTTTGCCATAACCTATCAATGCAATTTTCATGGTTTATTTGTTGGAGTTTGTGTGCCTTACCTGGCAGTAGGTAAGGGTTTTACAATATTGTGTTTATTTCTGAAGCTAAAGGTAAAACTTAATCCGGGTGCTGAAAGCATGGGGTTATAAGTGGGTTCAACATGTAAGCTTAAATTGTTGCTTACGTCAAAATCTTTTAAATGCCCGTAAACGGTTGCATCTACTACATTCACCCCCCATAAAATGATGAACCAGAGAATAGAATAATCTCTGTCTTTTCTAAATGAGTTACGATAGGTTTGTAATGCTGCGGGGTCTACATTCTTTAAAATGGGATAAATATTGGGAAAGCGGGCAGAATCGTTTGTAATTTTTATATTATATGCATCTCTGGTTCGCTTGTACCACGTATTGTTGTATATGTAAGTGATGGTAGGAATTGCCAGTGCCCCATATACGATGGGAATTTTCCAATACTCCCGATTATACGCCTGCCCTAAACCGGGCAGTATGGCAGAACGTAATGTGGCAGTTTTAGGATTATGTTTTTTTTTGATGATGGGGCCTGTTTCTTTTTTTGTGTCATTTTTGCCGGTGGTATCCTTCAACAAATACTGATGAATAGAATTACTGTTTAAATAACTGCCTGATCTGCTAAAAGCAGTGCAGGCAGTATTCAAAAAAAATGCAATAAAAAATATTGTAAAGCTTGCCTTCATTTTTAGCTAACGCTTATATTCATAAGCTCTAAAATTTTGTTCAATTCCTGCAACGAATAGTATTCTAATGTAATGCTTCCCTTTCCTGTTTTCTGATGGACCAGTGTAACTTTGGTACCAAAATGCGAGGCTAAATTATCTTCAATTTTTTTATAGGCAGGGGGTAATTGGTTTTTTGAGGAAGATTTAACAGCCTGATTATTTTGTGCCTTATACATTTGGCGCACTAATTCTTCTGTTTGGCGTACGCTTAATTCTTTTGCTTTAATTTCATTAAAAACAAATAGCTGTTTATCTACACTATCAATATTAATTAAGGCTCTGGCATGGCCCATGCTTATTTTGCCGCTTCTTACTGCCAACTGAATATCGGGTGGTAATTTTAATAAGCGCATGTAGTTGGTAATGGTACTTCTTTCTTTTCCCATTCTTTCTGCCACCTGCTCCTGTGTATAATTTAATTCTTCCATCATGCGCTTATAGCTTAAGCCAATTTCAATGGCATTTAAATCTTCGCGCTGTAAATTTTCTAATAAAGCCAGTTCTAATAATTCTGTATCATTCGCCTGTCTAACATAAACCGGCACGTCTTTTAATCCGGCTAATTTGCTGGCACGGAACCTTCTTTCACCTGCAATGAGTTGGTATTTTCCGTTAGCTAATTTAGATACTGTTAAAGGTTGTATAATGTCGTGTAATTTAATGGAAGCTGATAATTCCTCTAGTGTAGTTTCGTCAAAATCTCTACGAGGTTGTTTGGGGTTTATTTGAATATCGTTAATGGAGATACGCATTACACCTGTGATCTGTTCTACCACCTGGTTTTTAAGATGACCGGTAGTATTTTTTAAGTCCTCATCAATATTTTGCAGTAAAGAGCGGATGCCCTTGCCTAATAAAGCTTTATTTTGTTTAGGTGCACTCATAATGAATGTTGTATGCTAATGTTTTATTTGTTTTGAAATACCAATTCTTCCGGTTTATTCAATAATTCTTTCTGTATTCGTCATATTGGTCATTTCGTTTTTTTGTAAAATTTCCTTGGCTAAATTCAAGTAATTAACCGAACCTTTGCTTTCCGCATCATACAAAATAACGGGTTTACCCACACTTGGTGCTTCACTTAATCGGGTATTTCTATGAATAATGGTGGAGAAAACTAAATCATCGAAATGTCTTCTTACTTCACTAACTACCTGGTTACATAAGCGTAAACGGCCATCGTACATGGTCATTAATATACCCTCAATTTGCAAATTCGGGTTTAATCTGTTTTGTACAATTTTTACGGTATTTAATAACTTACCCAATCCTTCTAATGCAAAAAATTCACACTGAACCGGAACGGCAACGCTATCGGCTGCTACGAGTGAATTGACGGTGATTAATCCCAAAGATGGAGAGCAGTCAATGACAATAAAATCGTATTTATCTCTAATGGGTTCTAATACAGTTTTTAACACATTTTCCCTATTAGGGTAGTTAATCATCTCAATTTCGGCTCCGACCAAATCAATATGCGATGGGATGACATCTAAATAGGGCATTTCACTTTTTAAAATCACATCTTCTGCCATAGCATTATTCACCATACAATCATATAAACTGTTGGTAATATTATGTAAATCAAAACCCACACCGGTTGTGCTATTGGCCTGTGGGTCGGCATCTACCAATAATGTTTTATATTCTAACACTGCAAAACTGGCAGCCAGATTAATAGCTGAAGTGGTTTTGCCTACGCCTCCTTTTTGGTTTGCAATACTGATAATTCTCGCCATAGGGTTGATTGCTTAAAATGCAATTAAAAATAAAATGGGTATTCTCAATTTATCAAGATTGCAAATCTAAAGTATTCTGTTGCATGTGTTCATATTTAATTGTGCTTATTTTGAGGTGATTTTGGGATTGGTTTCGAAAATAGCAGTATTTGAGTGCAAATAGTTAATTTGCTATGGTAAGCATGAAACGGTATGAAAATTAAAGTGCCCCTGCTTTATTTAAAGGGGTAATTATATTAACTATTCAAGTGTTTTTTAGAGTAAAATTATTTCACCAATAGCCGGTAAATGCAACGTTTTGCCAGCATTGGTAAATGCTTTTTTGGCGGCTTCGGTATCAATTTTAATAAAACCGAAAGTATTATAATGTACACCAATAATATGGTTGCATTGAACAAAATCGGCTGCTTTTACCGCATCCGCAACATCCATGGTAAAATTATCGCCAATAGGGAAAATGGCATGTTTTAATGTAGCCCAACCGGGAATTAATTGCATATCTAAGGTAAGTGCAGTATCGCCACTATAATAAAAGTTACCTTCTTCGGTAGTAAACACGAATCCAATCGGGTTGCCGCCATAGGTTCCATCGGGCAGTGCGCTACTGTGCTGAGCAACCACACATTTAACGGTGCCAAAATCGAATTGCCATTTGCCTCCTGTGTTCATGGGATGTGTGTTGGTTACACCATTTTTATTTAACCATTCCTGAATTTCAAAAACTGCTACCACTTTTGCTCCGGTTCTGTTTGCAATAGCCACACAATCAGCTATATGATCAGAATGGCCATGACTTAAAAAAATATAATCGGCTTCAATCGTATCCACCTTTATATTGTTTGCTAATTCGTTATAAGTAATAAACGGGTCGAAAAGAATTTTTTTGCCTTTCACTTCAACCAAAAAACAAGAATGGCCGTAATACGTAAATTGCATAAGTGTAATGTTAAGCGTTAAAAAATTTAATGTAAATCGCTTAACAAAATTAGTTGAAAGATGTTTAAACAACATTGTATCGCTTTGGTAAATTTTAATGAATAATAGTTATTTAAATAAAACAGTTTTATGCGTAGATCAGGGAT
>JAKAKY010000207.1 GCA_021824365.1 Bacteroidota bacterium
CGAATTAATGCAAAGTGGTGCAGGCTTTGATACTTCCTTATTAGGCGCTGCAGAAGAATTTGCCATTGAATGTGCCATGCTGAAAGTATTTGGCAGTGAATTGTTGGATTATGTAGTAGATGAGGGTGTACAAATACATGGTGGTAATGGGTTTAGTGATGAATACATTATCAGCAAAGCTTACCGCGATTCACGCATTAATCGCATTTATGAAGGAACCAATGAAATAAACCGGTTATTAACTGTTGATATGATGTTGAAACGTGCCATGAAGGGTAAATTAGATTTGATGGGCCCTGCAATGGCGGTTTCAAAAGAGTTGATGAGTATACCTGATTTTGGTTCAGAAACAGAAGGTTTATTTACCAAAGAATTTAAATATGTTGCCAATTTTAAAAAAGCAATACTATTGGTTGCCGGCGCAGCTGTTCAAAAATTAATGATGCAATTAGAAAAAGAGCAGGAATTGCTGATGAATATTGCCGATATGGCTATTGAAGTGTATCATGTAGAAAGTGCACTGTTGCGTTTAATAAAGCTGGCAAATGTAAAAGGCGAATCAGCTATAAGTATACATGCAGCAATGGTGCGTACTTATTTATATGATGCAGCGGAGCGTATCCACAAATCCGGCAAAGATGCATTGAATAGTTTTGCAGATGGTGATGAATTACGTATGATGCACATCGGTTTAAAAAGGTTTACAAAAGTAGAACCCTTTAATACAAAAGCCGCCAGAAGAGAAATTGCAAAAGTGATGATAGCTGCCAATCAGTATCCATTTTAGCAGATGAAATGAACAGGATTGCACTAAGAAGCTAAGATATAAAAAAACCCGGCAGTAGAAAATTGCCGGGTTTTTTTATGTAAGAAATCGAAAAGTAATTATCGTGTTATACCGCAACTGTCTAATTCAGCATTGGTTACTGTAGGAAAATGCGCCTGATGGTTTTTCATCTTATTAATCACCAAACGGGCAATGGTTGCGGCCTGTTCTTCAGAAACAAATCCTTTTTTTCCCGATGCACCGGGTATAATATTTTGATGAAAACGTAATTGATTGTTCACATAAATATCATAACCCCATTGCAAACTATCTGTGTAATAAGTTTTATAGGTTATTTGGGGAATTGTTGATTTTTTGTTTTTTTCCATCAAACCGCTAATAACAAATAGTATAACAGCTATCCCAAATAAAATATATACCCAATACTTTTTAATCATTCGGATTATAAGGTTGGTAAGGTAACCATTCGTTTAAATCATCATAATAAGCTGAACCCCCTGAACCTGTGGTAACAAAGGCTCTTCCTGCAACAGAAAAACCAATGGCACCGGAACGGCCGGCTCTTTCAAAATTGGTTTTTTGAAACCACAAATCGTTTACAAAATCATAACCCCAGGTGCTGATATTATAGCCACCATTTTGGCCGGTAGTAATATAAGCAGAATCGCCTAATACAAATCCTACACCGTGATCACGAATAATATTGGTATACAAGTCATCATAAGTATCTGCACTTACGTTGGTAATGGGGCGTAACTGATTCCAGGGATTAGCCGTGTTGGCAGGATCAAAAACAGTAAAGTCATTTACAACACCATTATTGTTACCTGTTACAATATAAGCTTTGTTTTTATAAACAAATACAATACCGCCCTGACGTTTACTACCGGTAAATTGGGTAGCAGTTAAAGTCCAGGTATTAGTATTGGGATCATACTGCCAAGAGTCTTTTTTATTAGAACCACCATCATAACCACACAATAAATAACCTAAGTTACCTATAGAAAAAGCCAATGCATCAATACGCGGAGTGCCTGCAAAGCTGGCTTTCTGCGCCCAGGTATTGGAAGTGGTATTGTATTGCCAGGTATCATTTAAAAAATTATTAAAATTATCCTGGCCGGTGGTAATATAGCCGTTGGTTCCCACTGCAAAAGCTACTGCATTACTTCTGGGGGTAAAATTAGAAGGGGCATTAGCCAATTGAGTCCAACTGCCATTTGCACCTTTAGTTGGGTCAAAAGAATATAAGTCAGAATAGCGGATGTTTTTAGCTAAGTTGTATCCGGTTCCAATATAAGCCACATTGCCAACAGAAAAGGAACAAGCAGCAGTACGCTGGTCGCCTACAAAATCGTTGGGTGATAAAACCCAGTTTCCACTACTTTGGGTAGGGTCTAATACGGTTCTGGCACAGGAAATAAGCAGTAATACCAAGCTGGCGGGTAAAAAAAAGAAATACTTAATTTGCTTCATTGACGTTTAATTTTTTTCTAAAATTAAGGGTGAGTGTTCTTTACAAAAGTTTAAACTGGTTTTCTTTAAGTTTTCAAAGATAAGTGAATAATACTGGTATGGTCAAGTTTTTGAACGGGCTTTTTTTAGAGTAAAATGAGTGATTTAACAAGTTTTTTTGTTTTGACTGCTCTTATGTTTTGTAACCTTGCGTTGTAAATGTTTTGATTATATGTCCGGCATGCATATTTGCAAATGTTGTAGCTGTATATTTGTAAATTATGCGTCCTGCTAACAAGTTGATAACAGGTTGCAACTTAATATTGTATTCTAAAACCGGTTTTTAAAACCCTTTTAATTGAGATAAGACCATACATAATGCTTAAGAAACTACTTTTTTTATTTTTTACCCTTGCTTCTATTGTTTTATTGAATGCCTGCAAAAGGGCAGATATTAATTTTAGTAGTCAGTTATTAGATAATACACTCACTCAAATTATCATGACTGATACTTTTAATACGGAACTTTCTACAGTATATATTGACTCTTTTTCCACCGGATCGACCGGAGTAACTGTTTTTGGGGGTTATACCGACCCCTATTTTGGCAGATTAGATGCTCAAACGTTTTATGAAATTGCGCCTCCAACTACTACGGCAACCGATTATGTAAAATCTATTTACGATTCATTGTATATCACTTTGAAACTTCGAAATACATTTTATGGGGATACTACAAAACCGATTCATATTCAGGTATCGCGCCTTGCAGAGCCGATTATACCCCCTTCATTTTATGGAGACCCGGGTAGTGTTTTGTACAGTAAAAACAGTTTTGCTGTTTATCCCACGCCTTTAGGGTCTATCAATACTTATATTCGTCCATCGGTTGATGATTCTATTCATATAAAATTAAATGATGCCATGGGGCAGGAGTTGTTTAATAAAATAAAAACAGCCAGTTTGGATTTACAGAGTACTTCTAATTTTCTCAGCTATTTTTATGGACTACGCATTGCCTCCAATTCAAATAGTAATGCCGTATATACTTGTGCCGATTCCGCTACCGTTTATTTAGCCTATCATAACCCTAATTTGAATAAAGACAGTGCTCGTTTAGCTTTTCCGTTAGTTAATCGAAACCTGCATTTTATTCATGTGAATGCCGATAGAATGGGAACAGCATTACAAAACTTAGGTGGCTTAAATCAACCCGGAAAGGTAAATGCGATTAAAAGTACCCAAACCGGAAATATGGCCTTTTCGCAGCCAATTTCCAATACCATGATTAAGGTCCGGTTTCCCAATATTCAGGATGTACAAAAACTGCCCTATTATGCTAAATTTTTAAAGGCGCAGTTAATTGTTCGACCGGTGGCTAACAGCTTTAGTCCATTGTATTATTTACCACCACAGTTAAGGCTTTCCACTACCACTATTTTAAATATGCTGGGGCAGGATTTAACAGCCGTTGCCGCGCCGGGTGCAGGGGCCGGTGTACAATATGGCAGCTTGGTTACAGATTATTTTAGCGGTAAAAGTTATTATACCTATGATTTAACGAATTATGTGAAAAGCATTTTGGCGGATCCTGAATATCCTTACTTTCAATCCGGATTATTGCTTACACCGCCGAATCCCGCATTTCAATCACAATTTGCCAGATTAGTTGCCGGTAATCGATTTTATCCAAATATTAACTGTCAAATTGAATTAGATCTTTATTACGCATCTGTAAAATCATACTAATTTTTTAGAATGAAGAAAATTGACCTTTATCTATTACTTGTTATTGCATTGGTAACCTTGTGCAACAAAGCCACTGCCCAAAACAATAATTCACCTTACTCTATTATAGGTGTTGGCGATTTGGAACAAAGCTATTTAGACCGTACCTCAGGTATGGGGCATGCAGGTGTAGCACTGTCGGGTAATAGAACCATGTATATGGCCAATCCGGCTTCACTCAGTATGTTGGATGAACATTTTTTTAATTTTGAAATTGCAGCCCGCTATCGGGGTGTTTCTTATACCGGCCAGCCCATTGATTTGGTGAATAATAACCTAAGTGCCGATATTCAATTTAAAAGAATTGCCATGGCTATTAAAGTTAAACCCAAATGGGCTATTGGCTTTGGTTTAACTCCATTTAGTACCGCTAACTACTCTTTTTATTCCAATAAAGTGATACAGGGTACACAACAAACTTTCCCGGCTTATTATACAGGAACCGGTAGTACCAACTTATTTTATATTACCAATAGCTATAAATTTTCCGATCATTTTTCGGTAGGTTTACAAGCGTCTTACCTTTTTGGACAATTAGGTCAAACTGAAACAATTTCAGGAACGGGCTTAGATAGTAATTTGGTGACTACCAAAAACACTTATCTCAATAATCCTTATTTAAAATTAGGAATGCAGTACCGCACCAAAGTTGGTAAAAATTTAAAAGTAGCTTTAGGTGCATCCGGTTCAATGCAAACCAAATTAAACAGTTTAAC
>JAKAKY010000208.1 GCA_021824365.1 Bacteroidota bacterium
CGGTTTAATTGTTTTGGCTAAAACAGCCAATGCTGCTGCTCATTTGGCTAAACAGTTTTTTCATCATACCGTTAAACGAAAATATGTGGCATTGGTATGGGGAAATATAGAAGCAGATGAAGGTACTATTCATGCACATATTGCACGGCATCAGCAACACAGAAAAATGTTTGCGGCATATCCTGAAGGCGATATGGGCAAGCATGCCATTACCCATTACCGCGTGTTAGAACGATTTAATTATGTAACCTTAGTGGAATGCGTATTGGAAACAGGAAGAACCCACCAAATAAGGGTACACATGAAACACATAGGCCATACTCTGTTTAATGATTTTGAATATGGCGGCAATAAAATTTTGAAAGGCACTATTTACGCTCGTTACAAGCAGTTTATTGACAATTGTTTTATCATTTGCAACAGATGTGCTTTACATGCAAAAACATTAGGATTTGTTCATCCGGTTACCGGTAAAGAAGTTTTGTTTGAATCTGATTTACCAACCGATATGGAGCAGGTAATTGAAAAATGGAGAATCTATATTCAACACAAAAACATTTCAGATTGACACTGTACCGCTGTTGTAGAAACTTTTTGAAACAGTGTGTAATTTATGCACCTGTTGCATTGACAAAAAATGAGCGCATTGATCATCAAACCCATCGCGTTATAAAAAAAGTATTACAACCAAATGGAATTGGAGTTGATATTGGTGCACACAAAGGAAAAATTACTGCAATGATGTTGGCCGCCTCGCCCCATCAACAACATTTTGCTTTTGAACCCATTCCATCATTGTTTGCATATTTACAAAAAAAATTCCGGCAAAAAATACTACTTTACCCTTATGCATTGAGTAACACCAACGGTACTACTACCTTTAATTTGGTGACTACCAATATGGCATACAGTGGGATACGCAAAAGGCCTTACGGCCGCTCTGAAAAAGACCAAACCATTTCCGTAACGTTAAAAACATTAGATGCCATTATTCCTGCCTCCACCCCTATTCTCCTCATTAAAATTGATGTAGAAGGCGCTGAATATGCAGTGTTAGAAGGCGCCTTACAAACAATTGCCCGGTGTAGGCCTATTATTTTGTTTGAATTTGGTAAAACAGGAGCCGGTGTTTATGACATAACTGCTGAAAAAATGTTTTCGCTATGGTATCAAACACTCAACTATAACATATTTACCTTGAAGAATTGGCTGCAACAAAAGCCCCCCCTTAGTTTTACCGAATTCAATGATTATTTTATGAGTGAAAAGCTGTATTTTTTTTTGGCAGCACCACAAATGCATTAATTACAAAATTTTACAGGTATTCCTATATTTGTTGCCTTAAACGCAGAAATCAATTCTATGCATACAGATATTAGAAATAATTGGACCCTTTCAGAAATTGAAAATATTTACCGCACACCTTTATTAGAATTAATATTCAATGCAGCCAGCCTGCACAAAAAATACAACAACACAGCCGAAGTGCAGGTTTGTACTTTACTGAGTATTAAAACCGGCGGCTGTACCGAAGATTGTGCCTATTGCCCACAGGCAGCCCGTTATGATACCGGCATTAATGTGCAGGCCCTGATGCAGAAAGAAGAAGTGCTGGCCTATGCAAAAAAAGCCAAAGATGCCGGAAGTACCCGTTTTTGTATGGGTGCAGCATGGCGCGAAGTACGTGATAACAGAGATTTTGACCGTGTATTAGACATGGTAAACGGCGTAAATGAAATGGGTATGGAAGTATGTTGTACCTTAGGCATGTTAACCGAAGAACAAGCTAAAAAGTTAGCAGATGCAGGCTTGTATGCCTACAATCATAATTTAGATACCAGCGAAGAACACTATCACGACATTATCACCACCAGAACTTACAACGACCGGTTAAATACTTTAGAAAATGTAAGAAAAGCGGGTGTTACAGTATGTTGTGGTGGTATTATTGGTTTAGGAGAAACACAGGAAGACAGGATTAAAATGTTGCATACTTTAGCCACCATGCCGCAACATCCGGAAAGTGTACCCATTAATGCATTGGTACCTATTGCCGGCACACCATTAGCCAACAATCAAAAAGTAGATGTGTGGGATATGGTACGGATGATTGCAACTGCAAGAATTATTATGCCCGCCACTATGGTTCGTCTGAGTGCAGGAAGAACCGGTATGACTGTTGCTGAGCAAGCTTTGTGCTTTTTAGCAGGAGCAAACTCCATTTTTGCCGGTGATAAATTATTAACCACACCAAATCCCAGTTTTGAAGAAGACAATGATATGTTTAAATTATTAGGTCTGATACCCAGAGAATCGTTTAAAGAAGAAAAACAACGCTTAAGCAAAATGGTATAGCAAAGTTTTGCAGGCAAATTGATTGGCTAAAACGCATCACCCTTCCAATTAAAATTTAAACTAACCTGATGAAACAGGTTTTGTTGATAAAAGCCTGTAGCATAACGAATATGTATTTTTTTAAATAAAACACCGGCACCCAACGTAAACCCATTCAAACCATTGGCCGTTGCATAAACATTTAAATCGTGCCTGCGCAAAAAATTATATCCGGCAGTTACTTCCACTTTGTGGTCAATCATTAATTGTACTGAGGCCACTAAGTGCGTTACCAATTGATTGATAAAGCTACTGTTATTGGTAATAGTGCCATAAGCTGCATTAAAAGCCGTATCGTTATATAACGTGTTGAATGTTTGTAAATGATGCGCAGTTAAAGAAAACTGTAAAGGTGCTTTAGCCAATTTTTTGGTTATGCCTAGTTGTACATCAAATGGCAATTCTTCTTTTACGCCATTGGTATATGTTTTTAATTGAGAGCCCATGTTTTTAACTACAAATGCCGCCTGAAAACCTTTTATAGAATCATAGTAATTAAATCCAATATCCACTGCCAATCCGCTGCTTTTGTATTGTGCATAATGGCTATTGATGAATTTGAAAGTACCACCTATCCACCAATGCGTATGATAGGCATGTGAGAACATGAGCTGTGCCACATAATCAACCGGTTTAAAAGTGCCAAAAACATTGCCGGCAGCATCTGTTTGGGTTAAAATACCATAATCAAAATAATTAATGCCAATAGCGATATTTGTTTGGGGTTTATTCAAATACCAGGAGGTAGTTAAACTGTAATTTTTAATGCCCGCTACAAAATTGTTGAATGAAGTGTTAAGTTGCTGCTGCATGGAAGGCCTTAATAAGGCAGGATTTTGAAACACCATTCCCACATCATTACTAATATTAGAAATATTTACACCGCCTAATGCAGAAAGTTGGGCAGTATTGGGTTGGGTAACAAAATTATACACCGTATTGCCGCCCAAAGTTTGCGCCAACATTGCCTTGCTGCAAAACAGCAAAAAAATTAAAAATTGCAGTTGTTTCATTAGCGCGGTCAAGATACTAAAACTTGTTAATGCCCGGAAAAACTGAACTTCCAATCTCAATATTCATCCCTCAAAAAAGGAATGGGTAAGCTTTGCAGCAATAATTATATTTGTTACCATGCAAAAATCAGTTTCAGATACCCCCTTAATGCAACAGCATAATGCCATTAAACAAAAATATCCTGATGCCATATTATTATTCAGGGTAGGCGATTTCTATGAAACCTTTGGTGCAGATGCCATTATTGCATCATCCGTTTTAGGCATAACCCTTACCAAAAGAAACAATGGTGCAGCAGCTGCTTCCGAATTGGCCGGTTTTCCGCACCATGCCTTAGAAACATATCTGCACAAATTGGTAAAAGCCGGATATCGGGTAGCCATTTGCGACCAGTTAGAAGATCCCAAACAAGCAAAAGGGATTGTAAAAAGAGGAGTAACTGAATTGGTAACACCCGGCATTGCCACTAACGATAAATTATTAGAACATAACAGCAATAACTTTTTAGCAGCCGTTCACTTTAAAGAAACAACCACAGGAATTGCTTTTTTAGATATTTCAACCGGCGAATTTCTTATTGCAGAAGGCATTACGGAATATGCCGATAAATTATTACAAAGTTTAAAACCGGCTGAAGTTATTTTTCAACGCAGTTACCAAAAGCAATTCAAAGAATTATTTGGTAACAAATTTTATACCTATACCCTTGAATCATGGATTTTTGATGAATTGTTTGCACATGAAAGTTTGCTCAAACATTTTCAATCGCACTCATTAAAAGGATTTGGCATTGAACACTTAAAAGCCGGTATAGTTGCAGCAGGGGCCATATTACATTATCTAAAAGAAACAGAGCACCCTAACTTACAACATGTTACGGCCATTAAACGCATTGAAAAAGATGATTTTTTATGGATGGACCGTTTCACCATCCGCAATTTAGAATTATTAGGCAGTGGCCATAATGAAGGCAACGGTTTATTGCAAATTTTAGACAATACCGTTAGCCCAATGGGTGCCCGATTATTACAAAGGTGGTTAATTTTTCCACTGAAAAATAAAATAGCTATTCAGGAAAGATTAGATGTTGTTGCATATTTTATTAAAGAACCGGAATTGCGCAGTAAAACAGCGCAAGCCATTAAACATTGTGGCGATATTGAACGCTTAATCAGTAAAATTCCCACCAAAAAAATTAATCCGCGAGAAGTATTACAAATTGCCAAAGGCTTACAACAAACTGCAGTTATTAAAAATGCCCTCGCCAATTGCAATAATATTTATTTGCATCGATTATCAGACGCAC
>JAKAKY010000209.1 GCA_021824365.1 Bacteroidota bacterium
TAGGCCAGGAGAAAAGCGTTTACATTGGTTTAAGTTTATATGCTATTGGGTTTTTGTTGTTTGCATTTGCCTCCACTACCTGGATGATGTTTGTATTCATGATACCCTATGCATTGGGTGGAATTGCCGGCCCATCTTTACAAGGCATTATTTCAAACCACGTTCCTTCCAATGAGCAGGGCGAACTACAGGGTGCATTAACCAGCTTAATGAGCGCTACTTCTATCATTGGCCCATTAATGATGACGCATATATTTGCCTACTTTACTTCATCAAAAGCACCCTTACACTTTCCCGGAGCAGCCATGCTGTTGGGCGCAATATTAACCTTTGTCAGCACTTTATTTGCTTACAGAACACTTAAAACAGAAAAAACAAAAGCATAAAATTCACTTCTGCACACAATTGAAAAAGGAATGATTTCACAGAATGCTGAATGATGCTTTTTCACATACCTTATTCTGTTAAAATACTGGGCTCTGTATTTTACATTCTAAGTGCTATATTTGTCCCTCAAAATTAAGTAGCGTGGCAACAAAATTTACGAAAGAAACATATCTATACTGGTACGAGTTAATGCAATTAATTCGCCAGTTTGAATTGAAAGCCGAAGAAATGTATAAAATGGCCGGAAAAATCAGAGGTTTTTTCCATGCTTATGTTGGTCAGGAAGCAATTGCAGCGGGCTGTATGACGGCAACTACTCCTGATGATCCATTCATTACCGGTTACAGAGACCATGGATGGGCGTTAGCAAAAGGGGTTTCACCCAATGCCTGCATGGCTGAATTATATGGGAAGGTGACCGGATGCTCCAAAGGAAAAGGGGGCAGTATGCATTTTTTTAGTGCCGAACATAAATTCTTTGGCGGACATGGTATTGTAGGTGCTCAAATTGCTACCGGAGCCGGTTTGGCTTTTGCAGAGCAATACCGTGGCACTAATCATGTTGCTTTATGTTTTTTTGGAGATGGCGCTGCCCGTCAGGGAATTTTACATGAAACCTTCAACTTAGCCATGTTATGGAAATTACCCGTTATTTTTATTTGCGAAAACAACAATTATGCAATGGGTACTTCTGTTCAGCGTACTTCTAATGTTGTGGACATTTATAAATTAGCCGATAGTTATGATATGCCCGGCGATAAAGTAGATGGGATGGTACCGGAAGAGGTACATGAAGCAGTAGCCCGTGCCGTGAAACGTGCCCGTGAAGGTGGCGGACCCACTTTATTGGAAATGAAAACATACCGTTACAAAGGTCACTCTATTTCTGACCCTCAGAAATACCGTACAAAAGAGGAGGTTGATGAATATAAAAGTCAGGATCCTATTCACAAAGTGCTGCAAACCATTTTAACCAATAAATTTGCCACTCAGGAAGAAATTGATGCCATTGATGCCAAAATTGCACAAGTGGTTGAAGCTTCTGTTCAATTTGCAGAAGAAAGCCCCTTCCCGGATGATAGTGAAGTGTACAAAGATATTTATGTAAACGATAATTATGTATTTGATATTGACTAATTTAATATAATAACCCCCAATAACTTAACCATTAAACCCACGAATATAATGAGTGAACATACACACCAACACTTTGAAAAAGACCCTTTATTGAAAGCTGAATATTTTTGGAATCAATACTCCAAACAAATTACCATTGCCATTATTGCCATTATTGTTGTGGTTGGCGGATGGTATGGCTACAATCAATACATTGTTAAACCTAAAGAAGAAAAAGCATCAGAAGCCATTTATAAGGCACAGGAATATTTTGCACAAGATTCTTCCAACTTAGTATTAAATGGAGATGGATTTAACAAAGGTGTGCTTTACATCATCAAAAATTATGATGGTACTAAATCAGCCAATTTAGCCAAATATTATGCAGGCATCAGCTACTTAAAATTGGGCAACTTTGCCAATGCCGTGAAATATTTGAAAGAATTTAAGACCGATGCTCCTCAAATACAAATGGCTGCTTATGGTGCATTAGCTGATGCAGAAACTGAATTGGGAAAAAATGACGATGCAATTCAAGCTTACAAAAAAGCAGGCAGCACTTTTCCTAAAGATGCATTCTCTTCATCAGAATATTTATTCCGGGCAGGCCTGTTAAGCGAAACATTAGGCAAAACAAAAGATGCAATAGAATTGTATAAAGAAATTAAATCGAAATACCCGCAAACCGATAAAGGACTGCAGGCCGATAAATACATTTATAGATTAAGTATTGAAAAAAATAATTTAAGCGTAAACTAATGGCAACACAAAAAAAATCAACATTACACAAAGGCATTCCCGTAATTAATGATGCCTTTGTACTATTGGTTAAAACAGAATGGAATGCACCGATTGTTGATGCATTAGAAAAAGGGTGTATAAAAATATTAGAAAAAAACGGCATTTGTTTTAAAGTAATTAACGTGCCGGGTGCCATCGAAATTCCATTCGCCATACAACAACACTTTGATTTTACAGTAAATATACCCGATGCATATATTGCATTAGGTACCGTTATTCGTGGCGATACACCCCACTTTGATTATGTATGCAAATATGTTACTGAAGGCATTTTAGAACTCAATATGAGTATTGACAAACCGGTCATCTATGGTGTATTAACCGTAGAAAATGAACAACAGGCAATAGAACGTATTGGAGGAATTCATGGCCATAAAGGCGAAGAAGCAGCTATTACTGCCATAAAAATGATTGACTTAAACAGAAAAATTCAAAGCCAGCAGTTTGAATTTGATATAAAACAGGAGACCAAATATTAGGCAATGAATGTGCAATTGTTCATCCCCTGTTTTATTGACCAGTTGTTTCCGCAGGTTGGTTTCAACATGATAAAAGTGTTGCAAAAAGCAGGCTGCACAGTACATTACAATACCAACCAAACCTGTTGTGGCCAACCCGCTTTTAATGCCGGCTTTTGGGGCGAATCAAAAGAAGTGTGTGCCAAATTTGTTCATGATTTTTCAGGTAATGATTATGTGGTGGCACCCAGCGCCAGTTGTATTGGCTTTGTAAAAAATTATTACCCTAAACTATTTGAAAACACTTCTTTACACCATGAAGTAAAAGCATTAACCGGAAAGGTTTTTGAATTCAGCGGTTTTTTGGTGAATGTGCTGAACATTGAAAATATAGGTGCCAGCTTTCCGGCAAAAGTTAGCTACCACGATAGCTGTGCGGCCCTTCGGGAATGCGGATTGAAACAGGAACCCAGAAAACTACTGCAACAGGTAGCAGGATTAGAACTGGTGGAAATGAATGACGTAGAAACCTGCTGTGGTTTTGGTGGCACTTTTGCCGTTAAATTTGAACCCATTAGCGCTGCTATGGGTGATCAAAAAATTACAAATGCGCTGGCTACTGATGCAGCATATATTGTTAGTACAGATATGAGTTGCCTCATGCACTTGCAAGGTATCATTAACCACCAACAAAAGCCTATACAAGTAATACATTTGGCCGATGTACTGGCAAGCGGCTGGTAATTAAAAAATTATAAAATTTTAATGTAATGCAGTATTGGTTAGTTAAGTCTGAGCCATTTAAATACAGTTGGCAGCAATTTGAAAAAGATGGACAAACCTTTTGGAATGGCGTTCGCAACTATGGTGCCCGCAATAATTTAAAAGCCATGAAAAAAGGCGATTTGGTGCTGTGGTATCATAGCAATGAAGGATTGGAAATTGTGGGTATTGCACAAGTTGTAAAAGAATTTTACCAGGATCCAACTACTGCCGAACCTGCATGGGTGGTGGTTGATTTAAAACCTTTTCAAAAGCTCAATAAACCCCTTTCTTTAGCACAGGTAAAAGCTGATGAACGATTAAAAAATATGGATTTGGTTCGCCTTGGCCGGCTATCTGTTCAAACCGTAAAACCCGAAGAATGGAAAGTAATTTTAGCCTTAAGTGAAACCAAATTAAAAAAATAACGGTATAGCATTTATATTCATTAAAATGGCCAAGCCTAACATTGTAATTTTAACCGGAGCAGGTATTAGTGCCGAAAGTGGTTTAAAAACATTTAGAGATTCAGATGGGCTCTGGAATGGTTATAACGTTCATGAAGTAGCTACGCCGGAAGGTTTTGCCAAAAATCCTGCACTGGTTCTCGATTTTTATAATCAGCGCAGAAAAGATGTTGCCAAAGCCAAACCCAATGCAGCACACCATTTCCTATCATCCCTGCAAGAACAATATCCTACAAAAATTATTACGCAAAACATTGATAATCTACACGAAAAAGCAGGAAGCAAAGAGGTGTTGCATTTACATGGTGAAATTTTTAAAATGCGCAGTGTAGCTAATCCTTTTGAAACCTACCTTATTGATGGCAATATTCAATTAGGTGATTTGGCGCCGGATGGCAGCCAACTAAGGCCATTTATCGTTTGGTTTAATGAGGAAGTACCTATGCTGCCCAAAGCTATTGAATGGGTAACAGAGGCAACTGTTTTCATTATTATTGGCACTTCCTTACAAGTTTATCCTGCTGCCGGTTTAGTAAACTTTGTAGCACCCAATACTCCCATTATCATTATTGACAAACAAATTCCTACTGTTTCTTCTATCAAAAATATCATTAAAATTGAGCAACCTGCAACAAAAGGCGTTGAAAGCCTGCCTACCCTACTGCAATCACTTCTGTCATAATAATTGGCAATTGTAGATCG
>JAKAKY010000210.1 GCA_021824365.1 Bacteroidota bacterium
CGGTGGCATGATAATCAGTGCCAGTCATAATCCAAAAGAATGGAATGCACTTAAGTTATTTAATCATTTAGGCGAATTTATTTCGGCCGAAGATGGTAAAGCTGTGTTATCGATTGCAGAAAAAAATGAATTTGTATTTGCACCGGTTGATAAGTTGGGTAACAAAACAATTGAAACCAATTTTATAGCCAAACACATACAAGCCATTACAGACTATCCACTGGTGGATGTAGGTTCTATTAAGAAGAGAAAATTTAAAGTAGTGGTGGATGCCATTAACAGCACCGGTGCTATTGCAGTACCCGCTTTATTGCTGGCTTTGGGCATTAAAGAGGTCGACATTATTGTATTGAATGAATCTGTAAACGGGAAGTTTGCACACAACCCCGAGCCTTTGCCTCAGCATTTGCAGGAATTATGTAATGCTGTAAACAAGCACAAAGCCGATATGGGTATAGCCGTTGATCCGGATGTAGACAGACTTTCTTTTGTATGTGAAGATGGTAGTTTATTTGGAGAAGAATACACATTAGTAGCTGTTTCAGATTACGTTTTAAAGAATAAGAAAGGCAATACCGTTAGCAACATGTCTAGCACCAAAGCATTAAAAGATGTAACCTTAAAGCATGGTGGATGGTACTATCCCTCTGCCGTTGGCGAAGTGAATGTAGTTACCAAAATGAAAGCCGTAAATGCGGTAATTGGAGGGGAAGGTAATGGTGGCATAATTGTACCCGATTTACATTATGGCCGAGATGCATTAATTGGCATTGCCCTCTTTCTAACTTATTTGGCTAAAGAAAAGAAAAGTGTAAAACAATTGCGTAATACCTATCCGGATTATTTTATCAGCAAAAACAAAATTGAACTGGAGAAAGGATTTAACATCCAAAATATATTTGAGCAGATTACAAAAAAATATAAAAAATATCCCATTAATACAGAAGATGGCCTAAAAATAGAATTTGAAAATGACTGGGTGCATCTTAGAACCAGCAATACAGAACCCATTATTCGAATTTATGCAGAAAGTAATTTTGAAACAACAGCAGATAATATTGCCAAAAGAATGATGCAAGACATAAAGGAAGTGATGTAATTTTTTGTGTACTTTTTTTACGTAAGCCTCTTGTCAAGCCTTTGATGAGAGGTTTTTTTGTAAGAACCAGCACAGTATTTACCTTTACTGTTTAACCCCGAACAATGACTAACAGGATGCCCAAAAGAATTTATTTTGATAATGCAGCTACTACCCCACTTGATCCCGATGTTTTATCAGCAATGATGCCCTACTTAACAGAACATTTCGGAAATCCATCCTCCATATACAGCTATGGCCGGGAAACCCGTATGGCCATTGAAAATGCCCGAAAATCAGTAGCCAAAATTTTAAATGCGCATCCGTCCGAAATTTTTTTTACCAGTGGGGGTACTGAAAGTAGCAATACGGCAATCAATGCCGCTGTTTTCGATTTGGGCTGCAAGCATATTATTACATCGCCTGTTGAACACCATGCCACACTGCATACCGTTGAGCATATACATCAGAAGCATAAAATTAAACTGAGCTATGTGAGTGCTTTAGAAAATGGGCATATTGATTTACATCACTTAGAACAAATATTAGCCGGCGCAACAGAAAAATGTTTTGTTACCTTGATGCATGCTAATAACGAAATTGGCAATATAACCAATATCAATACAGTTGGAGATATATGCAAAAAATACAATGCCATTTTCCATAGTGATACTGTACAAACTGTTGGCCATTTTCCATTTAATTTAAGAGAACTACCGGTACATTTTATTACAGGTGCGGCACATAAATTTCACGGCCCTAAAGGGGTTGGAATGCTGTACATCAATGAAAACATTAAAATAAATCCATTTATAAAAGGCGGTGCTCAGGAAAGAAACATGCGAGCCGGAACTGAAAATGTATATGGCATTGTGGGTTTTGCAAAAGCTTTAGAAATTGCAACGGCAAATTATTCCACACAAAGCCAATACATCCGTTCGTTAAAGTTGTATATGATGGAACAGTTGCAACAGCACATTAATGGCGTAAGTTTTAATGGTGATACCTCAGTAGAAAGTTTGTACACAGTTTTAAATGTAAGTTTTCCCAAAACCGAAAAAAGTGAAATGTTGTTATTTAATTTAGATATTCATAACATCTGTGCCAGTGGTGGCAGTGCTTGTACCAGTGGCACAGATCAGGGCAGCCATGTGATCAGGGCATTTAATAATAACCCTAACAGAGTTGCAGTTAGATTTTCTTTCAGCAGGCACAATACCAAAGAAGAAATTGATGAGGTATTAAAACAATTGCAACAATTTATATAATTGAACTTTTATCATTCAACAACATTAAAAAACCGGCATCCTTATTCAGGAGGCCGGTTTGTCATTTTATTACTTCAGACTATCAAATATGCATTAACAAAAAAGTTATTGCAATTTAATGGCTAGTTTTTTCCGTATTAAACCATGATATACCATTAATAAAACGGGCACAAACAAAAGTGTGGCCATTAATGAATTTTTGTAGAAGGGTAAACCATCCACCATGCACATCCACAAACCGGTAGCATTCATGGGGCGGTTATAACCACCATGTGTTGCCCAAACGGTGAAATTTGACAATAAGAAATAAATGGCAGGCCCGGCCAGTGCTCCAAGTGTAACAGTAGTATAATTTTTCCCTTTTAGCATCCATCCTGCAATTACCAACACACTTAGAAACATATAATTCAGCAATTGATAGCTATAAATACCCGGAAAAGGAAATTGTCCTGTTACATATAATAGCTGTATAATCATATCACTCCCCAATAAGGCTACTAAAGGAAAAATAAAAGTAAAATGCTTCTGGTGTACCATCATACCTGCCACGATTGCAATGGCCATTACCGGAGAAAAGCCGCTCCATGCTATGTTATTGGCAAAAACCAACTTACAAGCAAGGGTTAGCAATAAAATAATACCTGCATAAAGCATATTTTTTCTTGAAAACTGCATATGGATGATTTAAAGGTTTGTATTTATTAAAATATGAATACACTAATGCATTAAACAATGCTACTACAAATCATGAATCCCTTTCAATCAAGCAAAAATAAGCAATCTTAAGATTTTTTGCATTTTAATCTCTAAAATTGCTCCATTATACCACGGGTACAAACGCTTTAAAAAGTAATACGCTACCACTACTTGATACAGTATAATCGGTATTAGGAAGTATTAAGCATGCTTCACCCTGCTTAATTACTTTATTTTTCCCATTTGCGTCTGTAATAATAAGTCCACCTTTAACTGCAATAATAATTTCAGGTGAAGCAGCAAATGTACTGTACTGTTTTGCACCCTGCCATTCTATTTTGTGAATGCCAAAATCGGGCACCGGACATGGATAATTGAATTCAGGTACATTGATTTCTATTTGCCTGCCCGTTAAAATTTCGGGTATAACCGGCTGAAAAATGGTATGTTTTAATAATTCAGGCACATCAATGTGTTTTGGTGTTAAGCCGGCACGTAAAACATTATCGCTATTGGCCATTAATTCCACATTTTGCCCTTCTAAATAAGCATGCGGAATACCCGCTTTCTGAAAAATACCCTCCCCTTTCTTCAACCCTACAATATTGAATAAATAAATTGAAAATATGCCGCGGTCAATATCTCCTATTTCTTCTTTTCCTTCAAACAACTTGGCCACCCACCAACCGGGATCATTTCTGGTAAGCAGGCCTTCCACTTTTTTGTGCAACTCTTTCCGAACCAATGTGTGGAGCATATTATTAATATCAGTCTGTTCCATTTCCATTACCAACTGATATAAAGCATTATAGCCCTGTTTTTTAAACAAGGGTAATAACACGCTTAACTCAAATGTATTGGACAAAACCGATTCAATTGCTGCAATACTTTTGAAGCCATGTAGCAACCAAAAAGTTTCACTCAATGCTACCATTACTTCGGGTTTATGATTTTTGTCTTTATAATTCCGATACGGTGCATGAATCGGAATACCCGCCTGCTCTTCTGCGTCAAAACCAATGCGTGCATTCTCTCTGGTTGGATGAACCTGAATAGACAACATTTCCCTTACATCCAAAATTTTTAATAAGAATGATAACTCACCAAACTTAGCCTGAATGCCCGGTGTTAAAACCCGCTCCGGGTTGTTTTGAATGAATTGTAATAAACTAATGGTGGAGCCATCATCCATAATAATATCTGAAGGAGCACTTGGATGAGCACCCAGCCAATATTCCGCAAAGGGCCTGCCATCAGTGTTTCCAACTCCCAACAACTCAGGAATATAGTGATAGCCTCCCCATGCATAATGCTGAATTTTACCTTTTAATTTATAAATATTATCTTGCATTTGTTTATTTTAATGTTTGAAAACAACAAAAAATCAGTTTGTGAACCGGCTGTCTAAAGTATTTTCTTACAGTTGGTTTCATCAATTGCTAATCTATGCTTTCCATCAGTTTATAAAAATAATTTTATTCACATGACGCAAAAAAAAGCAACAGGAAATTTTGGAGAAGATGTAGCAGTTCGGTATGTTCTCGATAAAGGGTTTAAGTTGCTGCACAAAAACTGGCGTTATAAATATTGGGAGATAGATATTATTGCCTTACAAAATAATATTGTTCATT
>JAKAKY010000211.1 GCA_021824365.1 Bacteroidota bacterium
AAAAAGCACATTAGCCGAGCATCTTTCAGGCGATTTTGCTGATATGTTAGACAATCACGATTTTGTTTATGCTCATATTAAAAACCTGAAAAAAAAATTGAATGAAGCAGGTTGCGGAAATTATTTAAAGACTGTATACGGAACAGGTTATAAATGGGAAGGATGAATAAGTTACTAAACAAAACACTTAAATCATTTGCCATTTATGCTCTTCTTGTATTGGCGGCAAGTGTTCCTGCATATTATTATTTAGTGGACAGCATTTGGCTACGAGAATTGGACGAACACAATGAAATTATTGCCGACCGAACAAAAAATGAATTAAACAGATTAAATTTATCCGAAAACGAACTGAGCCACAGCATCATACTTTGGAATAGAGTTCAGCCCGGAACCAACATAGAAAAAACTATATTAGACAAAAGCCGCCCCGACAGTACTTATACTGTTTTGAGAAAAAATCCCTATGTAGAATATGAAGATATTAACCGTTTCAGGGGTCTTTCAAGAGTAATTAAAATAAACGAAAAAAATTATTTACTAACCGTAGAAACTAATGTTGAAGAAACGGAAGAAACAGTTGTTGTCATTGCTACACTCACATTTTTGTTCTTCCTGATTTTGGTAATTGGGTTCTTAATTCTCAACAGACGATTATCCGTAAAGCTATGGCAACCATTCCGAAACACATTAACCAAATTGAAGGCTTTTAATCTTAATACCCAAACAGACATACAATTTGAAAAGTCAAATACCCTTGAGTTTGAAGAATTGAATCTTGCGTTGAATAAATTGATAGAACACACGATTTCCGTTTATAAATCTCAAAAAGAATTTACAGAAAACGCCTCTCACGAATTGCAAACACCTTTGGCAATCATCAAAAATAAATTAGACTTGCTTCTGCAAAAAGAAGCCTTAACAGAAAGGCAATATCAAATTATAGAAGACATCAATAAAGCATTAACAAGAGTTTCGCGCATCAACAAAAATCTACTGCTCCTCGCAAAAATTGAAAATCATCAGTTTGACGATAACGAAGCAATAAATTTGAGCAGGTTGACAGAACAATGCTTGGAGCAATTACAGGAGCATTTTGACAATAAAGAGTTAAACTTTCAAACAGAAATAGAAGAAGAATTTTCCATAACAGGAAATAAAGTATTGATTGAAATCCTTTTCAATAATTTACTTCTAAATGCAATAAGGCATAATACCCAAAAAGGTATAATCACAGTTTTATTAGAAAAATCAGGTTTAAGCATATCTAATTCAGGGATAAATGCCTTGGAAACTGAAAATCTTTTTAAACGCTTCAACAAGTTTTCAGATGAACCTTCAGGAAGTGGATTAGGCCTGGCTATCGTTAAGCAAATTTGCAATCGACATAATTGGACAATTAATTATCAATTTCAAAACGATTTACACATTTTCAAAGTCACCTTTTAAGCTCAATTCAAAATTTTTTCTAAATCGCTTCGGAGTTTTGCAGGGTAAATAAAAATTATCCATTTATGAAGCGACTTATTGCAGTATTGCTCATCTTATTTTCAATTTCAATTGCCAAGGCACAGGAAAAAGACAGCCTGTCATTCATTAAATCTAAACGGATACCAGATGCCGACCTTGAAAAGAAAAGAGAAGAAACTTTTTTTACTGGTATTCCAGACTTTTCTTCCGACCCGGTTACAGGCATTGGTTTTGGGCTTAGAAGTAATGTATATTGGAACGGAGAACGGACAAATCCACTTTTCCCTTACACACCATATCTTGCAAAACTGAAAGCAAATGCAGCATATTATACTTCAAATGCAAGAGAATTGGTTCTTTCGCTTGACGTGCCCTATTACAAAGGAACTCGTTGGCGTTTAAAAATTGACTTCAAGGCTCAACAAAACCCAGCCAATTTATATTTTGGGTTAACAGAATCTACTCTCGGACAGTTAAGACTCCCTTCTGATGAAAATACAACATTTTCAACTTACAGCGACTATAATCGAGCAAGAAAAATTTTGCGATCCGGAGAAGTTGGTGAAGCTGCATTTGTTACTGACGCTTTATCAAATCGTTTTAGAGAAACAGAATTTATGCTCAACTTAAAGGCTGACTATGCACTCGGAAAAGGAAAATGGAGAATAATGGGCGGCTATGAAATTCAGCATTTGAGTTACTCAACATTTGAAGGTTTGGAAGCCGAAGCTATAAATCCAATTACAGGTGAAAATACAAATGCCCCAAATGGCTTTTCGCTATTGAGACGTGATTTTGAACAAGGACTAATTTCGGGCTTAAATGGTGGTTGGGTTTCAATATTGCAAACAGCCTTGATTTTTGACATAAGAGACTTTGAACCCGACCCAACAAAAGGTTATTATTTTGAAATTGCCAATGAGTTTTCTAACCCAATTATTGGCTCACAATTCAACTTTGACAAACTATTTATTCAAGGACGTGCATATCAAAAATTGCCCATTGGTAAACGAACAGTTTTAGCAGGACGATTTGGTGCAGGAAATATCTTTGGTAGTAACGCACCGTTTTTTGAATTTCAAGACCAATGGAGTTCAGACGGAAGTATTAATGCATTGGGGGGCAGACAATCATTGCGGGGTTACAGAGCCAACAGATTTTTAGCCCGTTCAATGTGGTTTACAAATGTAGAATTACGTGTTAGACTTGCAGAAACAAAATTAGGGAAACAAAGATTTGCGTTTGGCGTTGCACCGTTTTTTGACGCAGGAACTGTAAGAGACCATTGGCAAGACTTGAATTTTAAAAACATAAAATACTCTTATGGTGGCGGACTAAGGATTGCTTGGAATCAATCAACAGTTCTATCATTTGACTACGGACTTTCAAAAGAAGATAGATTATTTTTCTTCGGAATTGGACAGGCATTTTAGTGTATCATTAAAGACTTTACAGACACGATATTTGCAGACACAATAAATGTTGGTTATTACTTTACAAATCTGATGACACGAAAATAGCTACAGCTATGACTTTGAAGTGAATTGCTAACCAATTCATCAATATCAAATATAAATATTACTAAAAAATTTAAAAGAATATATAATGTCCATTGATGCACTGCATACCCTAACCATTATTGAAACCATGGAAAATTTTCTGGAAAGAAACAGGCCACCGGAAGACATAAGGCCTGAATTAGATATTGGTTACCGAATAGAAGAGCAAAGTATTTTTATTTTTGAAATTAGGCCGAAATGGCTAAAGCCTGAGGAAATAATGGAATGTATGGTTGCTAAAACTACTTATGTAAATACAAAAAAACTTTGGAAAGTATTTTGGATGCGTTCCGATTTGAAATGGCATAGCTATCTGCCTACACCCACAGTAAAAACCATCCAGGCATTTGTAAAGCTGGTAGAAGCTGATGACCACCATTGCTTTTGGGGTTGAGTTGTATTGGTGCAGTTGTATTAATTGTGGGTAGTGTCATTTCCTAACCACCAATCGTATTGCACCATTCAGCAATACCGTTTTTTACTATTGAATACATCCCATCAAAAAAGCCATCCTTCACAAGATGGCTTTTTTGATATATGGAGTAAATGTATTTATTATTCACCCCCATCAATACGTACCGGGTAGCTGTAAGAATCGCCATAACCTGGATAAATACCATCCACACGAACGGTACCACTATTGCCGGAGCTGGAAAGTGCCGCTTTTAAATCATCCACTGTTTTTACTTCAATACCATTAACGGCAGTAATGACAAATCCTTCCTGTATGCGTGATTTTTGAATGGCTCCACCGGGTTGTATTTTCTTTACTACAACACCACCATTTAAGTTATTGGCATCGGCAGTTTTTTTATCTACATTGGCTAAATCGGCACCGAGGCGGTCCATTACATTGGTTACTTTTACTACATTGGTATTACCTGCTTTGTTTTTCAGGGTAACGTTTACGGTTTTCTGTTCACCATTTCTGATATAGCCTAATACAATTTTATCGCCTGGTTTAAAGCGGGCAATTTGTTCCACCATTTCAGGGCCAGTGGTAACGGATATCCCATTGATGGTGTTGATGATATCGCCTTTCCTGATACCGGCTTCAGCAGCAGCACCACCGGCAGGTACATCTAATACATAAATACCATTGGTTATATCTTTAATGCCTGCTTCTTTTTTCTGTTCATCGGTTAAACCATCTTTAGGATAAGAAATACCTAAGAAGGCACGTTGAACTGTTCCGTATTTAATAATATCGTTCACTACTTTTTTTACAATGTTTACCGGAATGGCATAAGAATAACCTGCATAAGAACCGGTAGGAGAGGCAATGGCAGAATTAATACCAATTAATTCGCCACGGGTATTAATTAACGCACCACCACTGTTGCCGGGGTTAACAGCTGCATCGGTTTGAATAAATGATTCAATAGGCGTATTGCTTTGGCGGGCATTGATATCAATATTTCTGGCCTTGGCACTAATGATACCCGCTGTAACGGTAACATCCAAATTCAACGGATAACCAATGGCTAATACCCACTGACCTAATTTGGCTTCATCACTATTGCCATATACCAAATAAGGCAGGCCTTTTGCATCAATTTTAATCACCGCTAAATCACTACT
>JAKAKY010000212.1 GCA_021824365.1 Bacteroidota bacterium
GCATGGCCGCCATCTAAAGCCGGAATGGGCAACACGTTCATGAAAGCCAGAATGATTGAAAAAATGGCAGTTAATGTCCAAAATGACTGCCAATCCCAAACACCGGGAAATATGCCTCCAATAGAAATTACACTACCCAATGAGTCATTTACTTTTACTTCTTTGGAGGTAAACAATAATTTAAGATTACTAACATAATTAATTAATGTGCTATAGCACTTTTCAATACCTACAGGAATTGCCTGGAAAAATGAATATTTAATTTGCACCGTACCCAATACTTCATCCGGTGCCTGAAAACCTATACCCGATTTAATTTTAGGATTGGCATTGTTAATAATAATAGCATGAAAGGTATCTGTGTTATTGTGTACAAAAGTGTACTGAACAGAGTCTTGATTTTTCAAATCTTTCAATACATCAAATGCCTGATTGTTATAGGATACCGGGGTTTGTTGTATGGCAATTACTCTGTCGCCTTTTTGAATGGCCTGATTACTTTTAATGGTAGTGCCGGATAGAACAGTATCTACTATTAAGGGTATTCTGACATAAGTAAATCCACCTAATTTGTTTTTATTTAACTGTTCAATAAAGCCCGGAGGTATATTTAATATAGTATCTTTTCCATTTCGTTCAATGGTAATGTCAGTTGCCTGATTAAGAATTATCATTGAACCTACGATGCCAATTTTTTCAACAGGTTTGCCGGCAACCGCCACTATTTTATCGCCATCCTGCATACCAATTTTTTTCCCTAAACTATCTACATACACGCCATATTTTAAATTTTGTGCAGGTATATATTTTTCGCCCCAGGTGTACATAATGCCCACAAATATTACAATGGCCAATAAAATATTAACGGTTACACCTCCCAACATTATAATGAGGCGTTGCCAGGCGGGTTTAGCACGAAATTCGTAAGGCTCAGCTGGTTTCTTCATTTGCTCCTTATCCATGCTCTCATCAATCATACCGGCAATTTTTACATAGCCGCCAAATGGTATCCATCCAATACCATATTCAGTTTCACCAATTTTCTTTTTCCATAAACTAAACCAGGGATTAAAAAAGAGGAAAAATTTTTCAACCCTACATTTAAACCAGCGTGCCGGTAAAAAATGTCCTAATTCATGCAAAATAACAAGGATAGAAAATGACAGGATAAATTGTCCTGCTTTAATTCCCACAATACTCCAATCAATTACTAAAACACTCATTCAGGTTTATTATTTAGTTAACTTTAAATTTTTATACAAAATAAAGATTGTTCATTCATGAATTCATCAACAAACAAATGATATAGCCCATTACAGTTGAATTAAAGAAGCAGCAAAATTACGTGCTTCGGCATCACTATCAAAGTATTCATCTAAAGTAGGTTGTGCAATAAAAGAAACTTTATTCATGGTTTGCTCAATCATTTCAGTAATATCTAAAAAACCTATCCGGTTTCTTAAAAATGCATATACCGCAATTTCATTAGCTGCATTCATAATACAAGGCAGGTTACCGCCTTTATATAAAGCATCGGTTGCTAATGCCAAATTACGAAAGGTACGCATATCAGGCTCTTCAAACTGAAGTGTAGCTGCTTTCTTAAAATCGAATCGTGGAAATTGATTTGGAATACGTTGCGGAAAAGCCAATGCATATTGAATGGGTAATCTCATATCCGGCAAACCCATTTGCGCTTTTATACTTCCATCTTCAAACTGAACCATGCTGTGTATAATACTTTGCGGATGAATAACAACCTGAATTTGTTCGGCATTTAAATTGAATAACCACTTGGCTTCAATCATCTCCAGCCCTTTATTCATCAAAGTGGCAGAATCAATACTAATTTTAGCACCCATTGTCCAATTAGGATGTTGTAAAGCATGTTCTTTTTTCACATTCACCAAAAAATTGGGTTTTTTTCCCATAAAAGGGCCACCACTTGCAGTGAGTATTGTTTTCTCAATCCGATTATTGCCTTCACCAATTAAACATTGAAAAATAGCAGAATGTTCGCTATCTACCGGAATAACAGGTACTTTATTTTCAAATGCTTTTTGCATAATAATATCGCCTGCAACTACCAGTGTTTCTTTATTAGCCAATGCAATGGCTTTTTTATGTTGAATGGCGGTGAGCGTGGGCTTTAATCCGGCATACCCTACAATAGCAGCCAGCATCATATCATAACAATCTAATGCTGCCACTTCTTCCAACGCTTTATCTCCTGCAAAAACTTTTACGGGTGTATGGGCCAGTGCTTCTTTTACTGTAATGTATTTTCGTTCATCGGCAATTACAACACAGTTAGGATTAAACTGAATTGCCTGTTGCACCAATAAGGTATCGTTGGTTTGGGCAGTTAATATTTCAACAGAAAATTTTTCGGGATTTACGGCAATTACTTCTAATGCCTGTGTTCCAATGGAGCCTGTTGAACCAAATATCGCAATTCGTTTTTGTTTTGTCATTGAATTTTAGAATTAAACAGTACGCAAAGAACTACAAAATAAGGTATTTAATACAAATATGCTTCATCCGGAAATTTGTATATCAATATTATATTGCATATTGAAATGTAGAAAATGATTTTTTTATTTTAAATAAATTTGTAATATATCGACAATATTTCTATCATTACTTAAACGAGGTACTTTATTTTGCGCCCCCAACTTCCCAATTGAGCGCATATAATTGATAAAGGCATTTTTTTGTAATGGTTTTATTTTTAAAGTACGTAAAATATTGCCTTTAATTAAATCGTCGTAATACACATTTTTGGTGCACAAATTATTATCTACTTTTAAGGCAAACGCAGCTATATCTTTTGGCGCTTCTTCAAATTCAATATACCATTCATGAAAACTATTGCCCTTTCCTTTTGCAATGTTGGGGGCAACAGTAAATTCAATAATTTTTATACCCTCTTCTTTTGCGGCTTTCATTAAAGCATATTCTACCTCTTCCCCTATTACGTGTTCACCAAATGCAGAAATAAAATGTTTAATGCGCCCGGTTACTAATATTTTATACGGATTGGTGCTGATAAACTTTATGGTATCGCCAATATTATATGCCCATAAACCTGCATTACTGCTTATTATTAAAGCATAGTTCTCTCCAATTTTCACATCGGCCAATGCAAGACGGGTTGGCTTTTCATTAAAAATTTCATTGGCAGGAACAAATTCAAAAAAAATACCACTATTGGTGTTGAGTAATAAACCCGGCGCATTGGGATTATCCTGAAAAGCAAAAAAACCTTCACTGGCAGGAAATAACTCCAAACAATCAATTTGTTTACCAATGCTGGTATACAACTTTTGTTTATAGGGCTCAAAATTCACACCACCCTGAATCATAATACTGAAGTTTGGGAAAATTTCGGCGATGGTTTTGCCTGTTTTTTCAATCAGGCGATCAAAATACATCTGCATCCATGGTGGAATACCGCTAATCAAAGTCATATTTTCATGCAAAGTTTCTTCTACAATTTTATCTAATTTCATTTCCCAATCTTCTATACAATTGATTTCGAAACTAGGCAGTTGATTGGCTCTTAGATATCTGGGAACATGGTGATTAACAATACCGCTTAATCGGCCGGTAGGTATACCACCTACTCTTTCCAAAACCGGTGAGCCGCTTAAGAAAATCATTTTCCCCTTTGCAAAATCAAAATTTCCGGTTTCTGCCATGTAATACAATAAAGCATTCCGGGCAGTATTAATATGGTTAGGAATAGAATCTTTGGTAATTGGAATATATTTTACACCTGAAGTAGTGCCACTGGTTTTTGCAAAATAGATGGGCTTACCCTTCCACAAAACGTTTTGTGTGCCTTCTTTTATTTTTTCAATGTAGGGCTTAAATTGTTCATAATCACGGATAGGAACCTTTTCAACAAATTCAGCACGGCTATTGATTGTTTGTAAACCATGATCTTTGCCAAATTTGGTATTTTTACCCACTTTCAGAAGCATTTTAAAAACAGCTTCCTGATCGGCCACCGCAGTGATCATGCTTTTACGAATAGTTTTATGAATATGAAAGGCAAACGGACGGGCTAATAACGATTTTAAATTCATAATCGAGGTATATGCAACTGCAATAAAAAGTACAAAAATAGCACTATACACCACCTTATTGTTAAAGCTTAGATTAATTTTACCAGAAAATAAGGCTAATGGAACAATTATTTTGAAAAAATTTGCAATTTTTGGTATTGAAACATTACCTTTGCCGTCCTAATTTTGGATAGTTATGTTAGCAGTAGTAAAAATCGCAGGTCAACAATTTAAAGTACAAGCAGGAGATAGTTTGTATGTACCCCGCTTAGCAGCCAAAACCGGTGATAAAGTTGCGTTTAAAGACGTTTTACTGGTAGATAATGCAGGCACACTTTCAGTTGGTAATGCAGTGAATGCTGTAGTAAAAGCTGAAATTGTAAATGAGTTGGTGCAGGGAGATAAGATTATTGCTTTTAAAATGAAAAGAAGAAAAGGTTTTCGTAAAAAGCATGGTCATCGTACTCACTATACTCAAATTAAAATTGAAAGTATTGCTTAAATTGTTAAAACAAGATCAGAACATCATTTCTGATTCCG
>JAKAKY010000213.1 GCA_021824365.1 Bacteroidota bacterium
TTAGGAACAGATTTAGGCACCTCCTGCTCTTTTCTTTGCTTACTGAAACGATAAAAATAAGGGAAGTCAATCTGATCCATATATGCCGGAAATTGCACGCCACGCACTTCAATTAATACCATTTTATCGTTGATAATTTCAATCACTTTACCCGTTTCGTGATTGTGCAGCACAATAATTTCATCACCTACCTGATACTTCATGTGTTCTAATTTATCATTGAGTACAAATTGGTATTTCAGTTGGATTGTATTCAACTGAAATACTACACGCAAATTTACAATTTCTATATGGCAGGGATTCGATAAAAAAACCGCTTCGTGTTAAGAAAGCGGTTTTTATTGTTTCTTGCAGTGATCTTAGTTTAAACTCCTAAAATCAACCGGCACCAATTTACTCACTCCGGGTTCCTGCATGGTTACGCCATAAATTACATCAACCGCACTCATGGTTTGTTTATTGTGTGTAATTAAAATGAATTGCGAGTTTTCACTAAATTTTTTAATCATTTGAGTAAACTTGGTCACATTGGCATCATCTAACGGCGCATCTACTTCATCCATTATACAAAATGGAGCCGGCTTAATTAAATAAATGGCAAATAACAAAGCTGTAGCAGTTAATGTTTTTTCACCTCCGCTTAATTGGGTAATAGAAGATGGCCGCTTCCCCTTTGGCTTAGCCATAATTTCTATTCCTGTTTCGGCTAAGTTTTCAGGATTTTCTAAAACCATATCGCAGGTATCTTCTTCTGAAAATAATGACTTAAATACTTTTTGAAAATTATCGCGCACTTTATTGAATGTGTCTAAAAATTGTTGGTTAGCTGTTGTTTCCACTTCCTGAATAGTTTGCAATAAACTTTCTTTTGCCTGAACCAAATCATTTTTTTGTTCTACAATAAATTCATATCGCTTTTTCATTTCCTGGTAAGCTTCAATAGCAGTGGGGTTTACTTCACCAATATTTTCCATGCGTTTCCGCATTCTGTCGCTCGTTGCCTGTAATTCCTCCAACGTCATTTCGGTAGTTCGGGGTTGTTCTAAAATTTCTTCTAACGCAATTTTAAATTCTACGTTCAATCTTTCTTTCATGCCGGCCAGTTGCAACTTCAACTCATTCAATTTGTCTTTTATATCGGCCATTAAGTGTTCGGCCATTTCACGTTGCTTATTTTTCTGGCGTATTTCATTTTCTTTTTCCTGTAAACTATTTCGAAGATTGTAGTAAGCCTGATCCACCTCATTTAATTGTTTCTCTTCTGTTTCTTTTTGCTTCATTAACAGAATCAATTCTTCTTCAATTATTTTAACAGCCAATTTTCCTTCTTCTATTTGAGCCGCTGCTGCTGTTAATTGTTGTGTATTGTTGGTGATTTGTTTTTGCAAATCAGTTAATTGGTTTTCTTTGAACTGAAGTTCCTGTTGAATGGCATTGATTTTACTTTGCTGACGGGTGAGTTGTAAGTTAAATTCATTGAACTGAATATTAGCCAAATTATAATCTTGTTCAGCCAACTGATAATCCTGCTCAATCATCGCCATTTCATTGCCCAAACTTTTCATCTGCTCATTTAGCTCTGCAAGACTTTGGCGGATGGCAGCAATGCTATCCTGCTCATCCTGTATACGTTGTTCAATTTCCTCTACTCGTTGCCGGGTTTGTTGCTGTGAGGCCGTAATGTTTTCTATTTTATTTTTTGCAGCAAATACCTGATTGATGATCTGATTGATTTCGTTTTCAGTGGCACGAATGGTTTGTTCTTTCAACAGTTCATTGAAGCCTACTACTTTTTGATGGTTGTGTTGAATATCTGCTTTCAGCAAATTAACCACTGCTCCCTGCTCCTGAATTTCTTCTTCTAGTTTTTCTAAGTTTTTTGCACGACCAATTTTTTTCCCTTCAAACAAACCCACACTACCGCCGGTTAATGTGTATTTTCCTTTTACAATTTTACCTGTTCTTTCCAGAATGATGGCATCTGATGAAAGTGGTTGTTGCAGTATGCTTTCAGATTCGGCAATAAACACATGGCCTAATAAATAGGCAGCTAATGGCCTGTATTGATCATCTACTTCAATAATATCCATTGCGGCAATGGTTTGTGCAGGCTGTGCTATTGCAGTGGAATAATGTTGAAATTGATTCAGCATAAAAAAGTTGGCTTTCCCTTTTTGGTGTTGATCTAACAACCGAACTGCCTGTAAGCCTTCTTCTAAACTGTTCACCACAAAGTAGTTCAAATACGGCTCTAACACATTTTCTACTGCAATACGGTATGCTTCTTTTACATAGATAATATCTGATAAAATGGGTGCCTGATGATTCCAATCCGGATTTTTATGCAGGAATTTAATGCTTTCAGGATAGCCTTCCATTGAATCGATTAAACTCTTTAAAAGGTTGTATTCATTTTTACGTGCATCTAATTTGCGGCTTTCTTCTGCTAACTGATTGCGTAAAACTTCCAGTTCCTGTTGTGTTTCCAGAATTTGCTGTTTGGTTTTTTCATGCTGCTCCTGCATTTGCTGTAAATGCAACCGCTTTTCTTCCAGTGTTAGTTCTTTCTGGGTTAACTCAATGTTTAATTGTTGCAATTGTGTTTCCCGGTTTTGCTGTTCGGTACTTAATTGCATTTGCGAACGCTGCAAATTTTGTATAGAAGTATCAGCAATAGCTACTTTTTTCTCAGCATCAAACTGCAACCGTTGTAATTGCTGATATTGTTGTCGAAGCTGATCAACACTTGTTCTTTTTTCATCAAATATTTGCCTTTTCAGTTCTACTTCATATTTCAGATTGTCTAAATTGGCATGCATGTCTGCCAGCTTACTTTCTTCTTCTTTTATCTGTACTTTACTAAATGCTAACGATTCATCAACACCTTTTAACTGGCCTTCCGCATTTTGCAGAAAATTTTTCAAATTCGTTTCTTTCTCTTTCAAAAAAACCAATTTTTGCGAAGCAAGGCTTTTATCATTTTCTTTAGTACGTAACTTTTGCACCAATTCATTAAATTGGTATTGCAAACTTTGCAATGCTCTTTCTTTCTCAATGAAGCCCAGTTTTTCCCGCTCTAATTCCGCTTCCTGATTGGCAATTTCAGCCTCTAATCTAGTTTTTTTATCGGTTTCTAATTCTTGTTGTTCCTGTAATTCTTTGTAGGTTAAATTAAATCCTTCCAGTGAGGCCCTGGCTAATTCAACCGCTATGATTTTATATTCTTTTTTAATTTCATAGTATTTTTCGGCCTTTTTAGCCTGGCTTTCCAGCAATTTTAACTGGTTATGAATTTCAAACAATAAATCTTCAATTCTGGCCAAATCCTGTTCAGTAGCATCTAATTTTAATTTGGCTTCTTTTTTTCTGGTTTTATAGATAGTAATACCCGCCGCTTGTTCTAACATTCTGCGGCGGCTGTTTTCTTTGTCTTTGATAATATCATCTACCATTCCCAGCTCAATAATGGCATAGCTATCATTACTAACGCCGGTATCTAAAAACAGGTTATGAATGTCTTTTAAACGGCAGGCTACATCATTCAAACGGTATTCGCTATCGCCATTTTTATAAAATCTTCTGGTAACGGTTACGGTACTAAATTCGGTAGGCAATAAATTTTTGGTATTTTCAAAAGTAAGACTTACTTCAGCCAAACCGCTTGGGCTGCGGGTTTTAGAGCCATTAAATACCAATGCATCTAAATTTTCACTACGCAACGATGAAATTTTCTGCTCACCTATTACCCAACGGATACTATCAATAATATTACTTTTCCCACAACCATTGGGTCCAATAATACCTGTTATTCCTTCATCGAAATTAACAATGGTTTTATCGGCAAAACTTTTGAAACCTTTGATTTCTAATGACTTTAATCGCACAGTGCTACAGTTTTTTAGTACCTGCGAACATAGCTAAAAACCTTTAAAATTGTATGCTTTGGAATATTTTGTGGAGAACTGGGATTAAAATGAGGACAAATAAAAAGATATTTGGCTAAAATTCAGTTCAGCAGCAGAATCTGTATAAAAAACCTTACCTGTTGCATTACTGCTCAAAGTAAGGTTATACTATTTGGGATTTATTACCTATTTTACCATTTATCTACTTCTTCTGTACCCGTGTTATTAGCGGATGATATGGCAGATTCAACTGAGGCAGTTGCAATTTCAATCGGCGCTACTTGTGCTTCTTCTACTACTGAAGCAACCGTATTCTGTTCTGCCGGTTCATATCCATCAGATTCAGGAAATTCATGGTTAAATGCATCAAAATCAAAATCGGGCATTAAATCAGTTTTCACAAAATCAACTGCTTCGCCTAATGCTTTAATAAATTTGTTGAAGTCTTCTTTATACAAAAATATTTTATGCCTGTCGTAGCCATTATCATCAAACCTTTTTCTGCTTTCGGTAATCGTTAAATAATAATCGTTGCCTTTGGTAGCTCTTACATCAAAAAAATAGGTTCTTCTTTTTCCGGCTCTGATACGTTTACTATAAACGCTTTCCATTTTTTTTTCGTTATTCTCGTACGCCACAGTTGTAAAGATTTTGGTTACTGAATTATTTTGTGCATGGCAAATATAGTAT
>JAKAKY010000025.1 GCA_021824365.1 Bacteroidota bacterium
TTGGTGGTATCCGATTAAGTATTGTATTGAAGGATATGGCACCGGGTAATTATGCTTTTAAGTTTACCCGAGGCAGTTTTGATAAGGTAGAATGTTTGGCTGATGGGCGTGATATGAATGACAGGGTTTTATTAGTGAATACAGATATTGATACTTCACTTAGTATTGCCGGTTGGAAAGATGATTATCCGCAAAAACCGAAACCTTATACTGCCAGTCCGCAGGTTACTGTAATGGATACTGCATTTTATATACCACAACTGCATAGCACCCGCCGCATTTGGTTATATCTTCCCAAAAATTATTATCAAACAACCCAAACCTATCCTGTTTTGTATATGCAGGATGGTCAAAATTTATTCAATGAACAAACTGCTTTTGCCGGTGAATGGGGCATTGACGAATGTTTAGACACCTTATCACAAAAGTTAGGAAAATATTGCATTGTGGTAGGAATTGATAATAGTGGCGATAAGCGGATGAGTGAGTATAGCCCATATACCATAGCATCAGGAAAAATTGGAAAAGACTCTGTAAAAGGGGAAGGTGCAGCATATGTTGATTTTATTGTGCATACCCTAAAGCCGTATATCGATCAGCATTATAGAACCCAAAAAGGGCCGTATTACACATATATCGCAGGAAGTAGTATGGGGGCTGTTATTAGTTATTATGCAGCCATGAAATACCCGAATATTTTTGGTGCTGCAGGTATTTTTTCACCGGCATTTTGGCTATATTCACCACAACAATTAAAACCTGATGTTTCAGCTAATTTTAAACCTGTTTATTATTTTTATGCTGGTGGAAAGGAGAGCGCCACTATGATAGGAGATATGGATGCTGTGATTAAAAATTTAGATACTTATCCCAGCCATATTATTCGTCGCTCTGTTTATCCGCCCGGTATACATAAGGAAAAGTATTGGAGAGATGAGTTTCCTGCATTTTACAATTGGTTAATGCAATTGTATTAAACCAAAAAAGTTACACCTTCTAATGCCAGTTCAGTATTGGGAAAAACGGTTTGTGTTTCAGTTAAAAATTCATCCAAACATTCATATTTGCTACTAAAATGCCCAATAATTAATTTATGTGCACCTGCATTTGCGGCAAATGTACCTGCCTGAATTGAAGTAGAATGAAAACGCAAAGCTGCCTTATGCTCACAATTTTGTAAATAAGTAGTTTCATGGTAAAGTAAAGTAGCCTGTTTGCAAATAGAGGTATTTTTTTCTACATAACGGGTATCTGCACAATACACATATGATTTCGCGGCCTTGTTGGGAATGGTTAGCACTTCATTTTTGAATGTATAGCCGGCTTTATTGGTATATGCTTCACCTCTTTGTAACGATTCATAATAAGAAGCGGGGATGGCATATTGTTGTACTACCTCTTTATTTATTTTTCGAGGCATTTTTTTTTCTTTAATAATAAATCCCCAGCAACGCACCCTGTGTTCAGTAGTAAATAATTGTACAGAAAATTTTTTTTCATCAATCAAAATATCTTCAAAATTTTCTAAGGCATGAAAATGTAACGCAAAGGGTAAATCGGTATTGCCTGCTTTTAATTGTAAATGAAGAATGGTTTCTAAAGCTGCGGGTGCATATACATGTAAATCGTGTTCCCGCCCCAATAAACCCATACTGGTAATTAAGCCCGGCAAACCAAAATAATGATCACCATGCAAATGTGAAATGAGAATATGATTGATTTTGCTGCGTCTTATTTTGTATTTAGATAACTGTGTTTGTGTGCCTTCACCACAATCAATTAGTAATAACTGATCATTCAGGGTAACTACCTGAGCAGTTGGGTGCCTGTCGTATGCCGGCAGTGCAGAGTTATTGCCTAAAATAGTTACCCCAAACATATTTTGATTTTATTTTTATTTTGTAACAAAGACAATATAGGCATGAAATTGCTGCAAGAAATTGTTAAAAAAATTGCTGCAGCAAAATCATCTTTTAATAAACAACAAAAAAATTGCTTATTTATCGTCCGCTAAATCAAACGAAAAATCGTTGGAATCTAATAGCTCCCGCTCTATTTCTTCCATTTGTACAATATCCCAGGCCTCACTTTCAGTTGGTGTGAAATTCAGTATTTCCAATAAATCTTTTTCTTCAAAAACAGCCCTCACATTTTGGTTCATTTCACACACCAGAAAAGAGGCGCTACTATCGTAAAAACTTTGTTGTAATTCAATAATCTTTTGCGCTATATTGCCGTCAATATGTTGAACATTGATTAATTTTAAAATTAGATTTTTGATAGGTGCTTGAAGATATTGTTGGCATGCAGCAGCTAATTCTCCAGCCATATTGTCATAAATATTGGTTTCTTCAGGTATTAAAACGGTAAATTTTTCCTTGGTATCAATTTTGACTTTCATAAAAAAAAAATTCTAAACATGTTGTGAATAAATTGAAAGCAACTTTGACCAAAAATATTCGTTATAATTGTATAAATCCAAAAAGTTTATGGATAATAATTTTTCAGCCCAGGTAAAAGAAATCATTTCTTTCAGTCGCGAAGAAGCTTTGCGGCTCGGAAATGATTTTATTGGCACAGAACATTTGCTCTTAGGTTTAATCAGAGATGGTGAAAATCTTGCTATAAAAGTGTTGAAGCAACTGAATGTGGATTTGTATGAATTACGGAAAGAAATTGAACTGGCCGTAAAAGATAAAACAGGTAAAAATATAGCTAACATTAATAGTTTGCCTTTAACTAAGCAGGCCGAAAAGGTAATACGGGTAACCGTTTTAGAAGCCAAGGCATTAAAAAGCCCTTTGGTTGAAACCGAGCACTTACTGTTAAGCATTTTAAAGAATAAAGAAAATATTGCCACGCAAATTTTAAACCAGTTTGATGTAGATTATGATATTTTTAAAAATGAATTGGGAATGGTTGGTACCAGTTCTTCAGCACCGCCTCCAAAAAATGAATTTTCAGATGAGGGCGAAGATGATTTTGATGACGAAAAACAAAAAGCCTATCAGCAACGTGCGACCAAACAGGGTAATGTAAAAAGCAAAACCCCCGTATTAGATAATTTTGGGCGCGATATTACCAAATTGGCAGAAACCAATTCATTAGATCCTATTGTTGGCCGCGAGGCAGAAATAGAGCGTGTTTCACAAATTCTTTCCCGCAGAAAGAAAAATAACCCCATCTTAATAGGTGAGCCCGGGGTTGGTAAAACAGCCATTGTAGAGGGTTTGGCGTTGCGCATTGTGCAACGGAAAGTTAGCCGTGTATTGTTCGATAAAAGAGTTGTGTCGCTCGATTTGGCTGCATTAGTGGCAGGTACAAAATACAGAGGTCAATTTGAAGAGCGCATGAAAGCCATCATGAATGAATTGGAAAAAAACAGGGACGTAATTTTATTTATTGATGAAATTCATACCATTGTAGGTGCAGGCGGTGCCAGTGGTTCTTTGGATGCGTCTAATATTTTTAAACCTGCTTTGGCCCGCGGTGAGTTGCAATGTATTGGTGCTTCAACTTTGGATGAATACCGTCAGTATATTGAAAAAGACGGCGCATTAGACCGTCGTTTCCAAAAAGTGCTGGTTGAACCACCCAGTGTTCCGGAAACTATTATGATTTTAAACAACATTAAGAGTAAATATGAAGATTTTCATAATGTTGTATATGATGAAGAAGCAATTAATTCGTGTGTGAAACTGAGCGACAGGTACATGACTGACCGCTTATTACCCGATAAAGCCATTGATGTGTTGGATGAAGTAGGAGCAAGGGTGCATTTGAAAAATATTAATGTTCCGGAAGAAATTGTTGAATTAGAAAAACAAATAGAAGAAGTTAAAAACGAAAAAAATCGCGTTGTTAAAAGCCAGCGATTTGAAGAAGCGGCTGCATTACGCGACAAAGAAAAACGTTTGGGCGAGGAATTGGAAAAAGCCAAACTCATTTGGGAAGAGGAAAGTAAAAACAAACGGTATCCCATTGGTGAAGAAGATATTGCTGAGGTGGTTAGTATGATGACCGGCATACCTGTAAAAAGAATGGTACAGGCTGAAACCGATAAACTGCGCAGAATGGCAGAAGATATGAAAGGAATGGTAGTTGGCCAGGAAGAAGCTATCAGTAAAGTAGTTAAAGCCATTCAAAGAAACAGGGTAGGTTTAAAAGATCCGAAAAAACCAATTGGCACTTTTATATTTTTAGGACCTACCGGTGTAGGTAAAACCGAACTGGCTCGTTCATTAGCCCGTTATATGTTCGATTCTGAAGATGCATTGATACGCATTGATATGAGCGAATATATGGAGAAATTTACCGTTAGCCGTTTAATTGGTGCACCTCCCGGTTATGTAGGTTATGAAGAAGGCGGCCAATTAACCGAAAAAGTGCGCCGCAAACCCTATAGCGTTATTTTATTGGATGAAATTGAAAAGGCACATCCTGATATTTATAACATTTTATTACAGGTGTTGGATGATGGTCAGTTAACAGACGGCTTGGGAAGAAAAATTGATTTCAAGAACACTTTAATTATTATGACTTCAAACATTGGGGTTCGGCAGTTGAAAGATTTTGGTAGTGGTGTTGGTTTTGCTACTGCTGCCCGTATTCAAAATGAAGAAGAAAATAATAAAGCGGTGATTGAAAAAGCATTGAAGCGTACATTCTCTCCTGAGTTTTTAAACAGGATTGATGATGTGGTAATCTTTAATGCATTAACCAAAGAAAACATCTTCAGTATTATTGATATATTGATGAAGGGTGTAATGAAACGGTTGGTTAATTTGGGCTTTTCACTCGAGCTAACCGATGAAGCAAAAGATTTTATTGCTGAAAAAGGGTATGATGTTCAGTATGGTGCAAGGCCTTTACATCGTGCTATTCAAAAATATTTAGAAGATCCATTAGCTGAAGAAATTTTGAGTATGCATGTAAAAGCCGGCGATGTGCTGATTGCCTCCCTCGATAAAGAAAATGGGAAAATTGTTTTTGCGTTAAAAAGAGCCGCAGAAGAAGAAAATGCTAAGGCTTAAATAATTATTCATTGTTGTAAGCATGAATAAATACATACCTGCAGTGCCCCAAAGCCTGCAGGTTTTTTATTGCAAAAATGCATTCATGGCTTCAGTTGGTTTTCCGGTATTATCAAATGCGCCTAACGTATAACCCTGCCAATTATTGTAACATTCCGGTTCCCAATAAAATACACCAACACCCTGTTGATTGGGTATTGACCGCACTTTCTGAATTAAATCGGTTAAAAATTGCCTGCAAATGGCGGGCTGCTTTACAGGCATACCCGCTTCACAAATCATGACAGAACTGTGATAACGGCTAATCATATAATTCATATTAGCTATGCATTGATTGTTGTAGCTGGCCCAATTGGTACTGTCGGGGTATAATGACATGCCAATGATATCCCATTGTGCACCATTTGCCTGTAAACCATCAAACAACCAGCGAAACAAACTATTGTTATAGCCGTTTGATACATGCACAATCACCTGAATATTTTTGTTGAAGTTTTTTACTGACTGATATCCGGCCTGTATCAAAGCTGCAAACTGATTCATGTTTGTAGAAGCTCTACCATCTTCCCAAAGCATGCCATTATCTACCTCATTACCAATTTGTACCCAGGTTGGGGTAATGTTTTGTTGTTGTAATGCTTGTAATACCTGTGTGGTGTAAGCAGATAAGGTGGTTGTCAAATTGAGGAATGACAGATTTAACCAGGTGGCAGGTTTGGATTGTTTGCCGGGGTCGGCCCAACTATCACTGTAATGAAAATCGAGCAAAATTTTCATACCCGCCTGTTGTGCTCTTCTGGCTTTGATGATTACATCGTTGGTATTACACCAGCCGTTGGTGGGGTTCACCCAAACTCTTAAACGAATAGCATTGATGCCTTTTTGTTTAAGAAGCGAAAATAAATCTGTTTTAACTCCGGTTGAATCGTAAAATGATATGCCTGCTGCTTCCATTTCAGTAACCCAACTTACATCAGCACCTTTAAAAAAGGTGGTTATATCATTAGTGGTAGTTGTAATGATGGCTTGTTTGTTTTTAGAGCATCCCCAATTACAAGAAAAAATAGTGATGCTGATCAATAAAAAAGTATTTTTCATGATATGCTTATTTTTCTCCCCATCTAAAGGTTTCAATATTCAATCCGGCAATATCTAACATTCTGTCTACTACCGATGCTGCAACGGCTTCAATAGTGGTGGGCCGATGATAAAAAGAAGGGGTGGCAGGTAAAATGATACCACCTGCAAGGGTAACGGTTTCCATATTTCTGATATGAATCAGGTTGTAGGGTGTATCACGAATCATTAAAATTAATTTCCGTCTTTCCTTTAGTATCACATCGGCAGAACGGGTAACCAAATCATCGCTTATGCCGGCTGCTATTCTTCCCATAGTGCCCATGCTGCAGGGTGCTACAATCATGGTATTAAATTTAGCCGAACCGGAAGCAAAAGGAGCATTAAAATCGTGCTTATCGTAATAATTGAAAGGGTATTGTAAAAAATCGCTATTACCCAATTCTGTTTTCCAAACAATTTTGGCATTATTGCTCATTACTATGCCTACTTCAGCAATTTGATTTTGCAGCGCAACCAGTTTATCTAACAATAATTTTGCATAGATAGATCCGCTGGCACCTGTAATAGCTACTATTATTTTATATTGCATACATTTATTTGCTGAAATAACAAAAGTAATCCTTAATGGTTAAATAGAATGGAAATGTAATCTTACTCATTGCAGCAAATTCACCTCTCTCTCGTAACCCTCATCAATCAATAAATGTTTGCCATCAGCCGCAGCCGTTGCCAAAGCATCGCAACGGTTATTCCACGGGTTATCGGCATGGCCTTTTACCCATTTGAACTGAATGTTGAAATTTTTTGCAATCTGGTGATATTGTAACCAAAGATCTTTATTTTTTTTCCCGCCTTTAAAATCGGTCTTAATCCAGTTATCTAACCATTTTTTTTCAACGCTATTCACTACATACTGGCTGTCGGTATAAATAACAACAGGAATATGTTTTTTGGTAAGCGATTGTAGTGCAATAATTACGGCCATTAATTCCATTCTGTTATTGGTAGTTAAACGATAACCTGCAGATAATTCTTTTTTATGTGCACCCCAAATTAGTACAATACCATAACCACCCGGTCCGGGATTACCTCTTGATGCACCATCTGTATAAATGGTAATAGTTGTTTGCGTAGTTTGCATGCCGTAAACATACAGAGAAATGGAAAACATTTTCAGCAGAAAACAAAAATAATTTATGCTGATAAATAGTATTCACCTTTCATGTATATAACAGCTTTGCCGGCTATACTCACCCGATCATGATTCATTTCGCACCATAATTTACCGCCGCGTTTCGACAATTGTTGGGCGGTCATTTTATTTTTATTCAATTTATGATGCCAATACGGAATTAAAGTGGCATGTGCTGAACCGGTAACAGGATCTTCTCCAATTACAGAATTGGGCACAAAAAATCTCGATACAAAATCACATTGTTTACCAGGGGCAGATACAATTATACCTAAAGTTTCAACGGTATTGAGTTGACTGAAATTGGGTATCAATGCAAGAATATCAGCTTCATTGGGGTATATAAGCAAATAATCTCTCGACTTCCATACTTCCATCGGCGCCACATTAAATCCATTCAATAAACCTGCAGGAATTTGTTCAGCTTTAACCGGCATTCGGGATGGGAAATTCATCACCAGCAAATCATCTTTCTTTTCCACGATTAATGTACCACTTTTGCTTTCAAAGTAAATGGTATCAGATGCCATTTTTAGCACATTGAAAATAACGAATGCTGTAGCCAGTGTAGGATGCCCGGCTAAATCAATTTCTGTTTCAGGGGTAAACCATCTTATTTCAAATACATCCTCTTTTTGAACAAAAAAGGCAGTCTCAGATAAATTATTTTCCATGGCCAGTTGTTGCATGATATATGTTGGCAGCCATGCTTCTAATGGGCATACAGCCGCAGGATTACCGCCAAACAATTTATCTGTAAACGCATCGACCTGGTAAATAGGGTAAGCTTTCATATATTTTTTTTATTTACACTTGAAAAACACCGGTTTTAAATTCCGGGATATCGGCATTATGATTGGCTGCTTCAATGCCAGCAGCAATATAATGACGGGTAGTAATGGGGTCAATAATTTCGTCAACCCACAACCGTGCTGCCGCATAGTAAGAGGTTGTTTGCCGATTGTATTTTTCTTTTAAATCATTCAATAATTTGTTTTCATCCTCTTCTGTAATGGTTTTGCCTTGGGCTTTTAGTGTGGCTACTTGAATTTGCAGCATGGTTTTAGCAGCTTGTTCTCCACCCATTACGGCAATTTTAGCGCTTGGCCAGGCATAAATAAAACGCGGATCATACGCTTTTCCGCACATGGCATAATTACCTGCACCATAACTGTTGCCTATGATAACAGTAATTTTTGGAACCACAGAATTGGCTACTGCATTCACTAATTTGGCACCATCTTTAATAATGCCACTATGCTCGCTTCGGCTACCTACCATAAAACCGGTTACATCTTGTAAAAACAAGAGTGGTATTTTCTTTTGATTACAATTCATAATAAAACGTGCGGCTTTATCGGCACTATCATTATAAATTACACCACCCATCTGTAGTTCACCTTTTTTGTTTTTGGTAATTAGGCGTTGGTTGGCTACAATGCCTACACTCCAGCCTTCAATTCTGGCATAGCCACAAATGATGGTTTTGCCATAATCGTTTTTAAATGGCTCAAACGAACTGCCGGTGCCTGTTTCATTGGCATCCACAATTCTGTCAATAATTTCATGCATATCATACGGCTTGGCATTTTTAACCGGCATAATGCCATATATTTCTTCCGGTTTTTTAAATGGGTACAATGCCTTTGTTTTGTTAAAACCTGCAGTTGGGAAATGCCCTATTTGTTGTATAATTCTTTTAATATGGTCTAAACATTCCTGTTCTGTATTAAACCGGTAATCTGCAATGCCGCTAATTTCTGTGTGTGTAATGGCACCACCCAGTGTTTCATTATCAATTACTTCACCAATGGCAGCTTTAACTAAATAGGAACCCGCTAAAAAAATAGAACCATTCCCTTCCACCATTAATGTTTCATCGCTCATAATGGGTAGGTACGCACCACCGGCAACACAGGCACCCATCACCGCTGCTATTTGGGTAATTCCCATTGTGCTCATTTTGGCGTTGTTTCTAAAAATGCGGCCAAAATGTTCTTTGTCAGGAAAAATTTCATCTTGTAAAGGCAGGTAAACACCTGCACTATCTACCAAATAAATGATAGGCAATTTATTTTCCATGGCTATTTCCTGCAACCGTAAATTCTTTTTTCCGGTAATAGGAAACCATGCACCGGCTTTCACGGTTTGATCGTTGGCAACGATGATGCATTGACGCCCACTAATGGTTCCAATTCCACCTACTGTTCCACCGGCCGGACAACCACCTTCTTCGGAATACATTTCCCAACCGGCAAATATGCCCAATTCTATGAATTGAGAATTTTTATCAATTAAATAATCAATCCGTTCTCTTGGTGAAAGTTTGTTTTTTTGATGTTGTTTCTCAATCGCTTTTTTACCACCTCCCTGCACTATTTTTTCCTTGTATTTTTTAACTGCACTATTCAATAGCCTCATCCAGTCTTCATTCCTGTTAAATGCAATATCTGTCATACGAACAATTGTTAGTATAACAAAAATAGGGAATTGTAGTGGTAAAAAAATGATCTATGTATTATTGGCTGATTTTGGTATTTGGCTTGAAATAAATTGTATCATTATTGAAAATGGTTAGATATATACTCAACATATTTAAATGGTTATACCCGAAATTTTTAAATTGCCTTCTATTAATTTTTTATCTTTATAGATATGTAGTCGTTTAGTAGTTGCCGGTGATGCTTCACCGGCATATTTTATAAAATGAAAACCGTTTAATTATGCATCAACAATATTTCATGCAACAAACCATGCGTTGGTTTGGCCCAAACGATCCGGTAAGTTTACAAGATATTAAACAAGCCGGTTGTAGTGGTGTGGTAACTGCGTTACATCACCTTCCCGTAGGTGCGGTTTGGACTGTAGAGGCTATTATGGAAAGGAAAAACATGATTGAATCTGCCGGCTTGTTTTGGAAAGTGGTAGAAAGTTTACCTGTTCATGAATCCATCAAAAAACAGAAGGAAAATTTTGAAGTATATATTACCAATTTTCAAAAAAGTCTTGAAAATCTTGCTCAATGTGGCTTAGAGATAATTACTTATAATTTTATGCCCATATTAGATTGGATGCGAACCGATGTGCATTATGTAATGCCTGATGGCAGTAAAGCATTGTATTTTAACCGATTGGCTTTTATTGCATTTGATCTTTTTATGTTAAAAAGACCCGGAGCAGTTGCAGAATATACTGATGTGGAGAAAGAAAATGCATGGAGTCTGTTTCAATCGATGCAGGAAGATGAAAAAAATACCTTGTATAATAATGCCCTTTTAGGCTTACCCGGCAGCGAAGAAAGTTTTACTCCAGAACAAATTTTAACTGCATTAAAGGAATATGAAACGATAGATGCAGCACAATTAAAACTGCATCTGTTTTATTTTTTACAACAAGTAATTCCGGTAGCTGAATCAGTTGGGTTAAAATTAGCTATTCACCCGGATGATCCGCCATATCCTTTATTAGGCTTGCCCAGAATTGTAAGTACTGAGGCAGACCTGGCTGCATTATTGACAGCAGCACCATCGCCGGCCAATGGAATTTGTTTCTGCACCGGATCATTGGGTGTAAGAGCAGATAATGATTTGCTTATCATGCTTCAACGCTTTGCAGCGCATATTCATTTTGTTCATTTACGTAGTACAAAAAGAGATGCTGCAGGAAATTTTTATGAGGCCAATCATTTAGAGGGTGATGTAGATATGTTTGCAGTTGTAAAAGCATTATGGCTGATAATGCAGCACCGTAAAATAAGCATACCCATGCGGCCTGATCATGGACACCAGATGTTAGACGATTTGAAAAAGAAACCTTACCCAGGCTATTCAGCAATAGGGCGCTTGCGCGGTTTGGCTGAAATACGTGGATTAGAATTAGCTATTTCTCGCAGTGAATAGTAAAATTTACAACAACATAAAGTTTTCAGCTTTAGGCATTGCTAAAAATTGTTGAAGAAAATTTTCAGGCGGTGTAGTTAATTTTCTTGTTTTTGTATCCATCCATGCACCATCAATGTTGATAATGGCATGCAATGTGCCATTATCATGCTTTAGTTCATGCAGTAAATTCCAACGGTCGCCACTTGCTGTTGCTGAACGCATTTGAAGTGTAACCTGTATGTTGTCATTAAAATGAATTTCTTTTTTAAAGATGGCTTCTTCTCTAAATAAAATAGGGCCGAGATTATTCTTCAAAAGCAGTTGTGGCGTTAAACCGGTTTCAGTTAAATAGCACATTCTTACATAAGCCCCCCAATCGTAATAAACACTGTGCCTGACATGAAAATTAGGATCTAAATCACTCCAGCGTATAGTTATACTTTTAAAATAGGGTCCCATTTTTTCATTCAAATTAATCAATTCCCTTCAATTTTAAGCAAAAATATTTGTTACAATTATAACTGATTTGCCAAATCATTTCCTTCGCCGCCTAATTTCAATAAATTCTTATACCAACTCCATCGTTATCGGGAACATTTGCATAAAAAAATAATTGTTAATGCAATGCTAATACGAAATAACTAATTTGCATTGAAGTATCAAATGCGTGGAACGATTGCTGAATATGGATTTTAACCATCCTTTCTTTTTTGTTATATGTTTTAAAAAACTTGGTACACTTGTATGTATTGTATTGTCTGTATGCTTTACTATTTTTTCGCAAACATCCGGAAAAATTGTCAAAGGACGTGTTGTAGGAGATGACAATGAACCATTAGCAGGTGCTTCTGTAATGGTAGCAGGTTCTAAAAAAGGGGCACAAACAGGTAATAATGAAAATTTTACTTTATCTGTTCCTAATAATGGGGAGAAGCATAGTTTACCAGAGCTTATCTCAAAAGTAAGTATTTGCAAAATAATGATACTGAAGAGTCGTTTTGACAGGAAACGATTCCAATGGATACCACAGATGAGCAATGGAGTTTGAGCAATACGATCTTAAAGAGGAATATAGTACCAAAGCAAATAGCTGGTTGTCCGGGGGTGGATGACCGAATTATATTGAATGAGATACTGTGAATTTGCCTTACAGGCGCTCCCTGGAAGGATATGCCAGACTGATTTCACCTTACCAGGCTTGTCTCATCGGCGATTCCAGGAATGGGTCAGGCAATCGGTATGGGAACAGGTTCTTACTCACCTTGCGGTGGATTTGAAAGTAAGGGGTAAAATGGATTTAGAGGAAAGACTGTTCGCCTGGATTCAGCAATTGCGTTGCTGTAAAACCAGATTCGATTATTACGAGGGAAACTTTCCCGGTTTTATTCAACTGGCTTGTATGATTATCCTTTTAAGAAAGTACTTTTGAGATAAGCGCTACTATAATTGTCATAAGTCAGGTGGTGATTATGGTTGGTTTAAAAATAATTTACAAACTGCCAAAGGGGCACCGTTGGCAAAAGATATGAATGCACATTGGGTATTTGGTGATAAATGGAATCCAATTATAAATTAAATGCGTATGCAATTATCTAAAAAAACATTAACAGCTATTCGAAAAATAAACGGGCTATCATTGCCGGATGAAACTATTTTTTCATTACCTGAAAAAATGATTCAGTTCGGTACCGGGGTATTACTCAGGGGTTTACCCGATTATTTTGTAGATAAAGCCAATAAGCAGGGAAAATTTAATGGTAGAATAGTTGTTGTAAAATCAACCCATTCAGGGGCAACCGAAGCTTTTGGGGAACAGGATGGGTTATACACTATTGCCGTTCGCGGTATAGAAAATAATACTGTTATTCAGGAATATTGGGTGAATGCAGCTATCAGTCGGGTGCTAAATGCCAATGATTCGTGGAATGAAATTTTAGCCTGTGTTGCTAATCCTGCCATGCAGATTGTGATTTCTAACACAACGGAGGTAGGCATTACGTTAATGGAGGAGGATGATATTTTTGCCGCACCACCTGCATCTTTCCCCGGAAAATTATTGATTTTTTTGTTTCATCGGTACACCATTTTTAATGGAAATCCTGAGAGTGGTATGGTGATTATTCCAACTGAGTTGATTGTAAATAACGGAAAAAAATTAAAACAAATTGTGCTTCAATTAGCACAAATCAATCATTTGAATGATGGCTTTATTCAATGGCTGATGGAGGCAAATGATTTTTGCGATTCACTGGTAGATAGGATAGTGCCCGGTAAATTACCCCAACAGGAAGCTCAATTTGCTGCTGAACAATTGGGCTATCAGGATGATTTAATGATGATGAGTGAAGCCTATCGTTTATGGGCTATTGAAACTACCAGTAATCGAACAAAATCAATCTTATCTTTCGCAGAGGCTGATAGCGGAGTAATTATTGATGATGATATTACCATATATCGTGAGTTGAAATTGCGTTTATTGAATGGTACACATACATTTTCTTGCGGATTGGCCTTTTTGGCAGGTTTTGATACGGTGAAAGAGGCAATGGATAATCGAATATTCACTTCATTTATTACCAACTTAATGTTGTATGAAATAACACCGGTAATATTAAGTGAAAAGTTAAACCAACAAAAAGCCAAAGAATTTGCTTTGCAGGTCATTGATCGTTTTAAAAACCCTGCAATAGCCCATCATTGGATAAGTATAACCATGCAGTATACTTCTAAAATGAAAATGCGGAATATACCTTTAATAACTACATATTTACAACAGTTTAAAACTGTACCCCGATTAATGGCATTGGGTTTTGCCGGCTATTTATATTTTATGAAAACGCAATTGAATGAATTGGGACAACCTGTTCAGCAGCAAAACCATCAACAATTTATTGTACAAGATGACTATGCAGTGCAATTGCAAAAAATTTGGAATGAGGTTGATGGTTTGGATGTACTCATTCAAACGTTGCTGACAGATCAACAATATATGGGTATGGATGCATCTTTAATTCCGGATTTTGTTCAACAAATAAAATCTTATCTCACAAATTTGCTGAAGGGAAATATTCTACAGCTAATTGAAAATATTTTGCACGAGCAACACGCAAATGTGCTTATTTAAAAAACGTTTTATGAAAAACTCAGTAATCAAAATACATCCAAAAGATAATGTGATTGTTGCTTTGCGGAATTTGCAATCCGGAGAAACAGTTCATTTTCAGGAGGAAGCATATACAGTAACAGAGGACATACCGGCAAAACATAAGTTTTTTATCCGCGATATGCAACCGGGTGATGCTGTTTTAATGTATGGTGTATTAGTGGGGAACGCACAGCAATTTATACCGGCCGGTGCATTAATGACTACCACTAATATAAAACATGCTGCAGAACCATATGCATTTAGAGAAAGCCATTATAAATGGCATGGTCCGGATGTTGCTGCTTTTAAAAACGTAACGTTCAATGGTTATCATAGAACTGATGGCAGTGTAGGAACAGCCAATTATTGGTTATTTATTCCCACTGTTTTTTGTGAAAACAGGAATTTAGATGTGATGAAAGCAGCACTGCAAGAGTCTTTAGGATATGCCGTTACCGATCAATACAAAAACTTTACACAATATTTAATTGAAGCTTATCAAAATGATGAATCAATTGAAGGTGTTAGTTTTGAAAATATTGCAAAGCCTTCGGTAAACAAATTGTTTAAAAATGTAGATGGTATTAAGTTTTTAAACCACCAGGGTGGTTGCGGTGGCATACGACAGGATACTGCTGTTCTCGGAAAATTATTGGCTGCTTATGCCAATCATCCAAATGTAGGGGGTGTTACCGTTATTAGTTTAGGTTGTCAGAATTTACAATTACAGGAATTATTATCTGAAATTAAATCCAATACCTCCAACTTAGAAAAACCACTTTTTGTATTTGAACAACAGCAAATCGGCAATGAAAGTATGCTTATAGCAGAAGCCATTCGAGCTACTTTTAAAGGATTGATTCAAATAAATCAAATGGATAGAAAGCCGGCTCCGTTATCAAAATTGACATTAGGTGTAAAATGTGGTGGAAGTGATGGTTTTAGCGGTATATCTGCCAATCCGGCAGTGGGTTACTGTGCCGATTTGTTAATTGCATTAGGTGGAAAAGTATTATTGGCAGAGTTTCCCGAACTGTGTGGAGTTGAACAGGAGTTGATTGACAGAATGAATAATAAAGCTATTGCTCAAAAATTTATTCATTTAATGCAGGCCTATAGTGTATCTGCCTTAAAAGTAGGTTCCGGCTTTCACATGAATCCTTCACCGGGTAATATTAAAGATGGCTTAATTACTGATGCCATTAAAAGTGCCGGGGCAGCTAAAAAAGGCGGTACATCGCCCATTGTTGATGTTTTAGATTATACGGAAAAAGCGGTAAAACCCGGCTTGAATTTGGTTTGTACCCCGGGTAACGATGTGGAAGCCACTACCGGTAAAGCTGCCAGTGGCGCTAATTTAATTTTATTTACAACAGGTCTGGGTACACCAACCGGCAATCCTGTTTGTCCGGTTATTAAAGTATCGAGTAATTCTTCCCTGGCTGAAAAAATGCAGGATATCATCGATATTAATACCGGCCCCGTTATAGAAGGTGAATTAACCATTGAGCAAATGGGTACACAAATTTTAGAATATTGTATTAAAACGGCCAGTGGTGAAATAACACCAAAGGCAGTTTTATTGAATCAGGACGACTTTATACCCTGGAAGCGTGGCGTAAGTTTATAAGTGATAGTATTTTTTGTAAACTGAAAAACTATTGAAAGTTCAAATACATGAATATGAAACCATTTTTAGATGAAGATTTTTTATTGCACAATAAAACGGCAGTAAAACTATACCATGAATTTGCCAAATCAATGCCTGTCATTGATTATCACTGCCATTTGTCGCCGCAACAAATAGCAGATAATGTTACTTTTAAAAACCTTACCCAAATTTGGTTGTACGGCGATCATTATAAATGGCGTGCCATGCGAATCAATGGGGTAAATGAAAAATACTGTACAGGAAGTGCTTCTGATAAAGATAAATTTTTACAATGGGCAGCAACGGTGCCTTATACATTGCGTAATCCATTATATCACTGGACGCACTTAGAATTAAAACGTTATTTTGGAATCTCTGAAATATTAAATGAACATACAGCCGAACAAATATATACGCAGTGTACTGCATTACTACAACAACCCGATTACTCTGTCAAAAATTTGTTGCGTAAAATGAATGTGTATACGATATGTACTACCGATGATCCTGTTGATTCACTGGAGTATCATCAAAAATTAAAGGGGGATGGTTTTGAAATTCCTGTTTTACCTGCATTTAGGCCTGATAATGTGATGAATGTAACCGATCCGGAGAAGTTTAATAGCTACTTAAAAAAGTTAGAAGCCATTACCAGTATTTCCATTTCTTCATTCGATGATTTTTTGTACGCTTTGCAAAACCGTCACGACTTTTTTGCTTCAATGGGCTGTAGTGTTAGTGATCATGGATTAGAAGAAATATGTGCAGAAGAATTTACCGGCTCTGAAATTGACAGTATTTTTCATAAAGTGCATTCCGGTAAACATTTGAATGAGGTAGAACAACGCAAATTCAAATCGGCCATGTTGGTGCATTTTGCAGAATGGGATTGGGAAAAAGGCTGGATTCAACAATATCATTTGGGTGCATTACGTAATAATAATACCCGCATGTTAAACACCATAGGACCAGATACAGGATGGGATTCAATAGGTGATTTTCAACAAGGAAAAAATTTATCTAAGTTTCTTGGCAAATTAGATAACGATGACCGGTTGACTAAAACCATTGTATACAATTTAAATCCTGCCGACAATGAATTAATGGCTACAATGGTAGGTAATTTTAATGATGGTTCTGTTGCAGGTAAAATTCAGTTTGGTGCGGCATGGTGGTTTTTAGATCAAAAAGACGGAATGGTAAAACAAATGAATGCACTATCTAACATGGGTTTGTTAAGTAGGTTTGTGGGTATGCTTACAGACTCCAGAAGTTTTTTATCCTATCCAAGGCATGAATATTTCAGAAGAATTTTATGTAATTTGTTTGGTGAAGAGATTGAGCATGGTGAATTACCCAACGATATACCATGGATTGGAAAAGTACTACAGGATATTTGCTTCTACAATGCCAAAAATTATTTTAACTGGTAAGGAGGTGTAATACCGGTTAATAAAAACATAGGCTTATCTAACCAGGAAGAATTAATAGCAGATTATTTTTTGCAAAGAAGAGAAATGGGCATTATTAATATTGGTGGTACAGGTATTATTCGCATTGATAACGGAATAGAGTTTGTGTTGTAGCATTTAAGTTGTTTATACCCTGGCATGAGTACTCAATCTGTTTTGTTTCAATCTATCTCATCAAATAATCCTGCTAAATTTTATGTGCTTTCAGCGTCTGCACATCAAAACTATCCAAATACCCTTTTTATAAAAGCGCAGGCTAATCAATTAAATTTAGGTAGCCATTCTACTTCTAACCAAAGAATAATTTATCAGTATATTCATGAAAATGGGATCCAAAGTTGTCAGTTGGCAATGGGTGCAACCATTATGCAAGAGGGAAGTGTGTGGAATTCGGTACCACCACATACCCATACCAGAAGACCGGAAATTTATTTTTATTTTGATATACCTTCCAAACAAAGAGTTTTTCATTTTTTGGGTTTGCCATAACAAACCAGGCATTTGGTTGTAGCAAGTGAAACGGCTATTATTTCCCCACCATGGTCAGTTCATTTTGGTTGTGGTACTACCAACTACGGCTTTATTTGGGGAATGGCCGGAGAAAACAAAGCTTTTTATGATATGGATGTTACATCTGTACAAACTTTATTTTAATAAGTTGATTCAGTAAATTTACAGTTATGAAAAAAATTTTGTGTTTTGGGGAATTATTATTGCGAATGTCGCCACGTACAAACGGATTTTGGTTGCAACAACACCAAATACCTGTTTATTTGGGTGGTGCAGAATTAAATGTTGCCCATGCTTTAGCCCAATGGGAACTACCGGTGGCCTATTGTACTGCATTGCCCAATAATTTTTTAGCGGATGAAATAATTCAACAATTAAAAACGGATGGTATTGAAACTGCACAAATTCAAAGGTATGGCAAACGAATTGGGCTTTATTTTTTGGAGCAGGGAACCGATGTAAAGAATAAAAATGTTTATTTTGATCGGGAATATTCTTCATTTGCTTCTATACAGCCCGGTATGATAGATTGGGAAAAGGTATTGGAGTCAATTCAATGGTTGCATTTTTCTGCTATTGTTCCTGCTTTAAATGATAGGCTGGTAAAGGTTTGTGAGGAAATGTTGCAGGTAGCTATAAAAAAAAATATAGTTATTTCACTCGATCTTAATTTCCGGGCATCTCTTTGGCAGGAAAATCGAGTTCCTGCTAATATTGTTCCGGTTTTGGCTAAATATTGCCACGTCATCATGGGTAATATATGGTCGGCGAATACTTTACTGGGGGCACCACTACAAATAACAGGGAAGGAAACAATGCATAAATCTGCTTATCTATATCATGCTCGTTTAACTGCCGGGTATATTTTACAACAATTTCCTCAATGCCATACCGTTGCCAACACATTTCGTTTCGATACATTCAATGATGGTATAAAATATTATGGCACCTTATTCAAAGAACAACAATTATTCGTTTCATCTGAAATGCATTCAAACAACGTAAAAGATAAAGTGGGCAGTGGAGATTGTTTTATGGCTGGTTTAATTTTTGGATTTAGTCATGGAATGACGCCACAAAATACGCTCAATTTTGCTGCTGCTGCAGCTTTTGGTAAATTACATGAAACCGGCGATACTACACAACAAACTATTTCTGACATTCATAAAATAATACAACAATATGTATAATCGCGAACAGGCGGCTGCTATCATTAAAACACAAGGTATATTACCGTTATATTATCATGCAGATGCAAACATATCCATTGCCATTGCACATGCTTTGTATAAGGGTGGTATTAGAGCCATTGAATTTACCAATAGAGGCGAAAAGGCTTTAGAAAATTTTAAATTATTGGTAAATGAACGGAATAATAAACTGCCTGATTTACTATTGTGTATAGGTACCATTACTACGCCACAGGATGCCCATTTATTTATTGAAGCAGGTGCTAATGTGTTGATTAGCCCTGTATTTGATGCTGATGTTTCTGATGTAGCTTATATGAGTAAAGTTTTATGGATACCGGGTTGTATGACACCTACTGAAATTCATGTTGCTTACACTGCAGGATGGTCTTTGTTAAAGCTTTTTCCCGGTAATGTGTTACAACCGCATTATATACAAGCCATCAAATCTTTGTTTCCTAACATTGATTTTTTGGTTACAGGAGGTGTAGAAACAAATGCAGAAAATATACAATCGTGGCTGAAAGCCGGTGCTGTTGGTGTTGGCTTAGGGAGTAAATTAATGATCCCTTCAATGATACAGGAAAATAAAATGGAAGCGCTTACACAATTGGTAGAAGGTATTATGCAAATTATTCATCAATTTAAACAAAACAAATGACCATTAATAAAATAGGTAAATATCGCTGGACGGTTGTTACATTGCTTTTTTTTTCTACTACCATCAACTATATGGATCGCCAGGTAATTGGATATTTAAAACCCATTTTATCTGAAAAGTATGGATGGTCTAATTCTGACTTTGCCATGATAACTGCCTGGTTTACGGGTTTATATGCAGGTGTAACCGTATTTGCAGGAGCTATTATCGATAAAATAGGCACCAAATTAGGATTGGCCTTATCGCTTAGTTTTTGGTCGGTAATGGGTATGCTTAATGCTTTGTGTGGCGGTGCCGTATACCAGCATGTAATTGTTAGAAGTTTCTTTGGAATTGGAGAAGCAGGAAACTTTCCTGCATCTATTAAAACTGTAGCCGAATGGTTTCCTAAAAAAGAACGTGCTTTAGCAACCGGTATTTTTAATAGTGGCGCTAATGCAGGCGCCATGATTGCTGCCTTGTTGGTGCCATACCTGGCTGCTCATACCTGGGTAAATGGGAGCATTGAAGGCTGGCAGATGGCTTTTTTATTAACCGGTGCCATTGGTTTAATTTGGTTACTCTTCTGGTTTGCTTTATACAATACCCCTGCAAACCAAAAAAAATTATCTGCAGCAGAATTTCAATATATTCATAGTGATGAAGTACGGCATGGCAATGATGATGTAATCAAAGAAAAAGTACCATGGATAAAATTGCTAAGCTATCGTCAAACATGGTCTTTTTTCACAGGAAAATTTTTAACAGATGGGGTGTGGTGGTTTTTATTATTCTGGTTGCCTGATTATATGAAAAAGCAATTTAACATGCAGGGCGAAGCCATTATGTTACCCCTGTTTGCTGTGTATGGAGTGGCTATTATTGGTAGTGTAGCAGGAGGAGGCTTCCCAATTTATTTTATTAATAAAGGAATGGAAACCTATAAGGCCAGGATGAAGGCAATGTTATTGATTGCTTTATTTCCCATTGTGTTAATTGCAACGCAATATTTTGGTGATATCGCATTGTTTGGGAGTAGTGCATATGTATATGCACTCATTGTTATTTGCATTGCTGCTGCTGCACATCAGGCATGGTCGGCTAATATATTTACAACGGTATCGGATTTGTTTCCTAAAAAAGCTGTTGGCTCGGTTACCGGTATTGGAGGCTTAGCTGGTGGGATAGGAGGGGTGTTGATGCAACTATTAGCAGGAGGGTT
>JAKAKY010000026.1 GCA_021824365.1 Bacteroidota bacterium
ACCATATTTAATCAGAAAAATTTAAATGACATTACTAAATTTTCAGTTTTTTTCTCTGATTTAGCCACTGTACAACAATTTACCCATTTTATAAGTTGGGAACACATGTATTTATTATTACAATTGGAAGAATATGACACCAGACAATTTTATTTGTTACTTCAAATTGAGGAAGGACTTAGCATAATTGAATTAAAAAATAAAATAGCTGCCAATTTTCATAAAATCGAACAAAACAAAAAGGTTCAAAAAATTTGGGAGTCATTGTATAAGGTAAAGAGAAACGCTAATTCATTTAAAGTCAATCAAAATGGATTAAAAATATTAATTGAAAAAAATCCAGAAATGAATACTTTTTTTAAAGAAACATTTTTATCAGGCTTTCAAATATTATTAGCATCATTAAATAAACATTACACCCATTCTATTCAAATAGATAAGAAAAATGGCATTGAAGAAAAATGGCTGAACGAACTATTTATATTGATTGAAAAATACGCATACCAACAAAACCGGTGGCTAAATGCCAATTTAAATTGGCTATTTTGGGAAATGGGAAAACAAATTAACCGGGAAATTAACCTCCAGGGTAAAATTGTTGATAAAGATTTCATCATTCAAAATGCTGCAATTCAATTACAAAAAAAATATGGAAAGTGTTTTAATGAAAAACAATTGCACGCAATGAGCATTTTTGCTGAAATATTTAAAGAACTACAAAATGTACAATCAATTACTTACTTATTAAACTGGGAATACATTTTGATTTTGTTACCACTTCGGGATATCGAGGCCATACTTTTTTATGCAAGTTTAACCATCACTAAAAATCTGAGCAAATCAGCACTCAGAAATCAAATTGCAAATAATGCTTATCAACAAACTTTAGAAGCAAAAGAAATGGTTCAAAATTTATTACTTAGGATACAAACCAGGGATGTGAAAACTGCTATCCAAAAAAAGGGGCATTCAATTGCAAGTATTACAACTATTGAGCAGCTTTTTAATGTTAAAAATGAGCAGCTTTTCCTCACTAATATTTTTAAAAACCAATATTTTAAAAATTTTGTAACCACCTTTTAAAACCATCTTCCCTAAGATTAGTGAATAATTGTTATTGAAATCCTAAACATGAGGATTGCCTTTAGATAATATTAAAAATAACTGCTCCCAAAAATGGTAACCAATTTAAAATATTGCAGGGTGTGTCTTGTTTCTCAAATCATATAATCCCCAAAAAATAATATTTCAATCAAAATCCAATATCACTAACCTTAATGATGCTATTCTAACACCATACCGAAAATAAATCTCCCGATCATGGATATTTTTTTCGAAAAATATTTAATCTTCTACTTTTCCCTAATCATAGCATGCATGGCTTACATTTGCGGCATCATAAATCAGTAAAATATGGTTGACGTAATTTTAGGTTTACAATGGGGTGATGAAGGTAAAGGAAAAATTGTAGATTTTTTTGCACCACATTACGATGTGGTAGCCCGTTTTCAGGGCGGCCCCAATGCCGGCCATACCTTGTATGTAAATGGTAAAAAGGTAGTACTGCACCAAATCCCTTCCGGTATTTTTCATCAAAATTCAGTAAATATTATTGGCAACGGAGTGGTGTTAGACCCCGTTATTCTGAAAAAGGAATGTGATATAGTGGCTTCATTTGGAATTGATTACAGAAAAAATTTATTTATATCGCAACGTACCAATTTAATTTTACCTACCCACCGGGCATTAGACAAAGCCAGCGAAATGCAAAAAGGTGATAGCAAAATAGGTTCAACCTTAAAAGGTATTGGGCCTGCATACATGGATAAAACAGGCAGGAACGCCATAAGAGTGGGAGATTTGTTTCATAAAAATTTTACCAGCCAATACATTAAATTACGCCTGAAGCACCAAAAACTGTTAGATAACTTTAATTTTAACGAAGATATTTCTGCCTGGGAAGAAGCGTTTTTTGAAGCACTTGAATTTTTGAAAACTTTGAATATTGTAAATGGCGAATATTTCATCAACAATTACATTGCACAAGGTAAAAAAGTATTAGCCGAAGGCGCTCAGGGCAGTATGTTAGATATCGATTTTGGCACTTTTCCATTTGTTACTTCATCCAGCACCATTTCGGCAGGCGTTTGTACCGGATTGGGTGTAGCACCCCGCCAAATAAACGAGGTATATGGTGTAACAAAAGCCTATTGTACAAGGGTAGGCAGCGGCCCCTTCCCCACTGAATTAAATGATGAGAATGGGGAACTGCTACGAAAAATTGGTAACGAGTTTGGGGCCACCACCGGAAGGCCACGCCGTTGTGGTTGGATTGACCTGGTTGCCTTACGTTATGCGTGTATGATTAATGGCGTAACGAAAGTAGTGATGACAAAATCGGATGTATTGGATAGCTTTACCAATTTACAGGCCTGTACTGCTTACGAAATAAATGGCCAACAAACAGCAGAAGTGCCTTTTCAAATGATGCAGGAACAAATTAAACCCCTGTATCAGCATTTTAAAGGTTGGAACACGGATATTACCCAATTGAAGGATGCAGTGACTTTGCCGGAAAATATGTCTGCCTACATTGCGTTTATTAACCAGTATATTGGTGCACCGGTTCAATATGTTTCTAATGGTCCGGAACGCGAACAAATTATCACGCTGTAAGAAATAAAAAAAAATTTGGTTGGTATAAAATTGATTTGAAATTTTACAGCAATTAATCTTATTAGAATATGGCAGCAAGATCTGATAAGGATAAAAAATCCGAACCCAGCAAAAAATTACCAGACACAGGTAGCAAAAAAACTACTTCAAAAAAGAAACTTGAAGATGATGATGATTTAGAAGATGATGAAGAAATCATTAAACCTAAAAAATCAGCCACCGCTTCATCCAAGAAAAAGCAAAATGAGGAGGAGGAGGAGGATTTAGAAGATGACATTGAAGACGACTGGGAAAAACCAGAAGAAGATGATTGGGATCCGGATTTCGATGAATTTGATATACCAAAATCTACCGGTAAAAAAGCAGGAGGAGGCAAAAAAAAGGCTGATGCTGAGGAAGATGACTTTAAAATAGATGAAGATTTTAAAGAATTTGATTTATTTGATGATAAAGACGACTTTGAGGAAGATGACGATTTTTAAAGCGTCAATCCCCAAAAAGATGCTGTGAATAGAATTATAAAACACTACCGGATTCAAAATCCCAAACAATTGAAACTACAAATAGTACACTGGTTGAATCAGTTTACTATTTGTAGTTTTTTTGATAACCATGCATATCAACATGGTGAACACCAGTTTGAACTACTGGCATCAGCAGGAGTTGTTGCAGATACTTCCAATAATGATACACTTTTTACACTTGATAATTGGCTGGAGGAACGAAATGACTGGATTTTTGGGCATTTGAATTATACATTAAAAAACCAACTATTTCGCGGCTTTACTTCCTGTCAAAATGCAACAATCGAATTTCCTGATTTTTACTTTTTTCAGCCCGAAATTGTTTGTACGCTTGAAGAAGATATATTATCTATTCATTCTGCCAATATCCTTCCTGATGAAGTTTTCAATCAAATACAAGCCATTGCTGTGCACAATGAAAGGCCTCCACAATTGGCAGTTCACTTTCATCCCCGAATGTCAAAAGAAACCTATTGTGGGGTAATTGAACAACTTTTAGGTCATATAAACCGTGGCGACTGCTATGAAATGAATTTCTGTACCGAATGGATAGCCCAACAGGCACAAATAGATCCGGTAACAATCTATGCTACATTAAGTAACATATCACCTTCACCATTTGGTGCGTTTTATAAATTAGAGGATAAATACTTACTCTGCTCCAGCCCGGAACGTTTTTTATTGAAAAAAGGTAATCAAATATTTTCATCACCCATTAAAGGCACCATTGCCCGAAATAAACAAATACCGGCAGTAGATGAAGCTTTAAAACAAACCCTATTCCAATCAAGCAAAGAAAGAAGTGAGAATGTAATGATTGTTGATTTGGTAAGAAACGATTTTAGTAGAATATGCAAAGCCGGCACCGTTCGTGTATCAGAATTATTTGGCATTTATAGTTACCCGCAGGTTCATCAAATGATTAGTACCATTACCGGAGAATTAAAGCCCAATATTTGTTTTAATGATATTTTAAAAGCCACTTTCCCCATGGGCTCTATGACAGGTGCACCGAAAGAACGGGTAATGCAATTAACTGAGCAGTATGAAAATTTTACCAGAGGTATATATGCCGGCAGTGTTGGCTATTTTACTCCTGAAAAAGATTTTGATTTTAATGTAGTCATCAGAAGTTTACAATACGATGCACAACAACAGCTACTGAGTTATGCCGTTGGAAGCGGTATTACTGCAGGAAGTGTACCGGAACAAGAATACAATGAGTGTTTACTAAAAGCTTCAGCAATACTCACCCTGTTTAATGAATAACCAACCGGGCTACCCATTAACAATAACTGAATAGATTATTCTGAAATTTGTTGTTTGGCAGATTTAAACAACATTTTTTTCTCTACAGGCAAATACATTATATACTTTTTACCTGCAGCTAATTGTGCCGCAAAGCCGGGATTAAAATAATCGAAATAGGCAGGCAATATTTGAAATTGTTTACAAATCACAATGCAGGATTGGAACGACCACTAATTTCAATGATACAAAGTGAGCTATCCGCACTTGCAACAGCTATCTGTTGAGGAGTAGGTACATTAAAATATTGCTGAACATCTTTGCAGTAAACGTTGTTATGCCTCCATTATTTTCAAAAATATAATAGGTGGCAATAGTAGTTAGCAGTTCACTCAATAAAATGAAGAGTAATAAACAACAACATAATATTGTTTAATTATTCTGCTACACTGATTCATTTTGCACTTTATTTTAAACCAATGTTCTAAAAAACATAGCAATTATTGTTGATTCAATTGCATAAGGTAATTACTTAATACAAGCAATTCTGCTTCTTTAAATTGTGGCATCATCACTTGCATGCCAAATGGCAAACCATTGCTGTGTTGAAACAGAGGTAAAGATACTCCGGGAATACCCACTAAATTGGCATACACCGTGTATATATCTGCTAAATACATTTCAACAGGATTATTCCGCTTTTCCCCAATTGTAAAAGCAGTACTTGGTACTGTTGGCGACAAAATGGCTGCATACCGCTCAAAAATTTGATCATTTTGCTCTACCAATAAGCGCCTAACCTGTTGAGCTTTGGAAAAATAAGCATCATAATACCCGGCACTTAAAACAAAAGTACCCAATAAAATACGTCGTTTTACTTCTTTCCCAAATCCTTCACTTCGCGATTTTTTGTACAGTGAAGTTAAATCATCCTGAGCAGCTAAATGAGCCCGATAGCCATATTTCACACCATCATATCGAGATAAATTGCTGGATGCTTCTGCTGTAGTTAAAACATAATAAGCAGGCACTACATATTGTAATAAAGGAAAATCAACCGCCTCAACCCTGTGGCCTTGTGAACGCAATTTTGCAACATAACTATGAAATGCATTGGCTATTTCAGAATCCAGGCCCGGATGCTCCAGTGCTTCTTTAAAATAGGCAATTTTTAGGGGTCTTGTTTGCTCATTGCGTTGTTGCATCAAAAGGCTATAAGGCAGAACTTTTTCAGAAGAAACGGTACTATCATAGGCATCTTCTCCGGCAATTACTTCCAACACTTTTGCCGCATCGTACAAATTTTTAGAAAAAATACCAATTTGATCGAAGGATGAGGCGTAAGCAATTAACCCGTATCTGGAAATACGGCCATAACCTGGTTTTAAACCCACTATACCACACCAATCTGCAGGTTGGCGTACAGAGCCACCGGTATCGCTTCCTAAGCTTACCATACACATTTCTGCCTGCACAGCTACTGCAGAACCGCCGGAAGAACCACCCGGCACTTTCGTAACATCGGCTGCATTTTGAACGGGGCCATAAGCTGAGTTTTCGTTGGTACTACCCATGGCAAATTCATCGCAATTGTTTCTGCCAATAATGATGGCACCTGCTTGCAATAAACGTTCAACGGCTGTTGCAGAATAAAGGGATGAAAATGAATTTAAAATGTGAGACCCGGCAGTAACCGTATGATTTTGATAACAAATTACATCTTTCAATGCTACAACAACACCATGCAGAGGCATTATTGATTTACCTGCCAAACGTTCTGAATCTAAAAAAGAGGCACTTTGAAGTGCTTCTTTTTCATAAACTTCTACAAATGCGTTAAGGGATGATTTTCTGCCAATATTGTCCAAGTAATGTTGAACAGCCTCCACACAGGTAGTAGTGCCATTCAATAAGTTATTGTGGTATTGAGTAATAGAGGTAAATGTAAACAAAACCCGTTACAGATATTGGTGGTTAATAATTACTTAGCTGCAGTTTCAGAGTCTTTCTCTTTCATTCCTTCCTGAAGTTCTCTTTTAACATTGTCTTTTGCATCATTGAACTCACGAATACCTTTTCCCAAACCACGCATAAACTCAGGTATTTTTTTACCACCAAACAATACCAGGATTGCGATTAAAATAATAATCAGTTCGGGCATTCCTAAATTAGCCATAAAAAATTGATTTAAGAGGATAAAGTTAGTACAAATTATTGTACCAACCATTAAGTTATCAAATAGAGGGATTAAGACTGCATAAAAAAGCGGAAGTTTAACAACTCCCGCTTAATAATTTGCCGTATTTGACTAAAAACGTTTTTCCTTAATACGGGCACTTTTACCGCTACGTTCTCTTAAATAGAACAATTTAGCGCGGCGTACTTTACCTTTTTTGTTTAAAACAATAGAATCAATATTAGGCGAGAAGAAAGGGAATAATCTTTCAACCCCTACTCCGTCTGAAATTTTACGTACGGTAAAAGTTGCAGTTGCACCAGTTCCCTGCAATTTTAACACATCTCCACGAAAACTCTGGATACGTTCTTTACCACCTTCTACAATTTTATAGTTAACGGTAATATTATCACCGCTTTTAAATTTGGGATATTCTTTTTTGGCAATTAACTGCTCGTGTACAAATTGAACTGCTTCGCTCATAACTTTAATTTTTGCGGACGGCAAAGGTAACAGAAAATTTTAAATTTCAAACCAGAATTTATAAATAATTTATCTGGCAACATTAATGGCTCTTTTTTCGCGGATGACAGTTACTTTGATTTGTCCCGGATAAGTCATTTCTGTTTGTATTTTCTGGGCTATTTCAAAACTTAATTTATCGCTATCGCCATCGGTTACTTTATCGGCCTCTACAATTACCCGCAACTCTCTTCCGGCCTGAATAGCATAAGCTTTTTCTACACCGGGATAAGCCTGAGCCAGATTTTCAAGGTCTTTAATACGCTGTATGTATTGCTGCATCATTTCGCGGCGTGCACCGGGTCGGGCACCACTAATGGCATCACAAGCCTGTACAATGGGCGAAATAACGTACAACATCTCCATTTCATCGTGGTGGGCACCAATGGCATTCACTACAGCAGGGTTTTCGCCATATTTTTCTGCCAGTTTAGCGCCTAACAATGCGTGGCTTAATTCAGTTTCTTCATCGGGCACTTTACCAATATCATGTAATAAACCGGCCCTTTTAGCCAATTTGGGGTTCAAACCTAATTCGCTGGCCATAATAGCACATAAATTAGCCGTTTCACGGCTGTGCATCAGCAGGTTTTGACCATAAGATGAACGAAACCGCATTTTACCTACAATACGCACCAATTCTTTATGCAAGCCATGAATGCCTAATTCTATAACGGTTCTTTCACCTATTTCTATAATTTGTTCTTCTAACTGACGGCGGGTTTTTTCAACCACTTCTTCAATACGGGCCGGATGAATGCGGCCATCGGCAATTAAACGTTGTAAACTTAACCGGGCAATTTCTCTTCTTAATGGATCATAAGAGGATAAAACAATGGCTTCCGGTGTATCATCCACAATTAAATCAACCCCGGTAGCTGCTTCAATAGCACGAATATTTCTTCCTTCTCTACCAATTATCTGACCTTTAATCTCATCAGATTCCAAATTAAATACAGATACGGTATTTTCAATGGTTTGTTCGGCAGCAGTGCGTTGTATAGATTGTATAACAATTTTGCGGGCTTCTTTATTGGCTTTTAAACGAGCATCCTCTATAATTTCCTGTTGTAAAGCCAGTGCCTGGGTTTGCGCCTCTGATTTCAAGCTTTCAATTAACTGTGCTTTTGCTTCTTCAGCAGATAAAGCAGCAATTTTTTCTAAGCGGCGAATATGCTCTTCCTGGTGTTTTTCCAGTTCGGTACGTTTTTGGTTCACCACCTCAATTTGGCGGTTTAAGTTGGCTTTAATTACTTCATTTTCTTTCAATTGCTTCTCTAAAGCCTGTTCTTTTTGATTGATGGCAATTTCCTTTTGCTTAATACGTGCTTCGGCCTCACCTAACTTTCGATTGCGCTCCAGCACATCTTTATCGTACTCTGATTTTAGCTGAACAAATTTTTCTTTAGCCTCTAATAATTTTTCTTTCTTAATATTTTCGGCTTTCAGCTCGGCTTCTTTTAGAATTGTTTGGGCCTGAAAATTGGCCTCTTCTAATTTGCTTTTGGTATTTTTCGTGAATAGTAACTTACCCGCAAGTACCCCTGCAATTAAAGCCAGTAAACCAATTATGATGTATATAACTGTTTGGTCCATTTTGTTTGCTATTTTTTAAATTAAACGCTATCATTTTGCTTCCTCCAACTATCGAATAGATAATTTTAGTGAAGTTAATATGCGAAGATAAATAAATTAAGTGAGTGAAGGCGAACCTATCATCATTTCTTTATGTCTGATTGCAGAGGTTCATTGTTGGCTTTGGTGCAAATACCCGTCAACCATCCCTTCTAACTGCTGTAATGATTGAAGGATGGTTTGTTCTTCTGCCATGGGCAACGGGGTTTTGGTTTGTTCAGTGGCTAACCAAAGCAAAACCATCGATACATAATCCTGCATATCTTTCCCTGCAAAAGCATGTTTATATTCTTTTATTTTTTCATTGATAATTTTTACGGTCTTACGCAGTACGGCTTCATCATCAGGATGGATTTTAATGCGGTAGTTTCTATCGGCAATGATAATATTGACGGTAATGAGTGGTTCCATTTCAGGCAGATTTTAGTATAGCCAGCCAATGCTCAATTTCTTTGAGATAGCTGTTTACTTTGGTAGCTAATTCTTTTTTATCGGCATCATTCCAGGTTTCTATGCCTATTTGCAATGCAGCTTTTGACTGTTCTAACTGTTCTATTCTTTTTAATAATTCCATGTTGGCAGCGTTGGCTTCCTGCAATTCTTGTTGTAATTGCCGGTTTTCTTTGGTTAACTTTTGCGCATACAGCCACAATTCCTGCATTTTTTGCTGTATTCGTTTTATTTGCTGGCTAACCTCCTGCATACAGTTGATTATTTTCTGATAGTTGCCTGGGCTTCCTTTTCAAATGCCTGCATTAATGTTTGCATCATACCATCAGTTTCTTTATCCGTCAATGTTTTTTCTTCATCTAAAAAAGTAAAATTTATGGCCATCGATTTTTTGTCTATCCCCAGCTTTTCGTTTTCAAACACATCAAATAAATGCATTTGCTGCAAACGGGGCAATTTTAATTTGTTGACAATAGTTTCCAGTAATTGATAAGTTGTTCCCGCAGGAACAATAATAGCCAAATCGCGCTGAACTGCCGGAAATTTAGGCACTTCTTTATAAGTAATGTTTGTATTTTTTTTCAAGGCTACTATGGCACTAAAATCAAGGTCAATAAAAAGTACACTTTGCTTAATATCAAAACGCTCTGTTAATGCAGGTGATACCATTTCAACTAATCCAATTTGTTTTTTACCCACACAAATTTTTAATTTGACATCTGTTCCCTCAATCGGCTTCCAATGTACCTCTGCAATTCCACACCATTGCTTAATGGCTACTGCAATTCCTTTGGCCTCAAAAAAATCGGCGGGTTGGGTTTTTGATTTCCAGTTATCTTCTACTAATTTTCCGGTGAGGTATAGCGATAAATGTTCTGTTTCAACATATTTACCTACCCCATCGGTAGTATAAGTTTTACCAAATTCAAATAAACGAAGGCGATTGTTTTTTCGGTTAATATTATAGGCTATTATTTCCAAACCCGTTTCCAGCATACTTGGGCGCATGATATCTAAATCGGCACTCAGGCTGTTTATCATGTGCACCGAATGCCGTATTATTTCCGATGAGAAATAGCGACTGTTGGTAATTGAATTGGTTACAATTTCATGATAGCCCTGGCCGGCTAAATAAGCGGCTATTTTTTGACGAAGTTGTTCTTTCAATCCCAAACTTTCCACAGAAGGCGAAATGGTGATAGAAGTAGGAATATCAATATTATCTAACCCGTCAATACGCAACACTTCTTCCACAATATCGGCCGGCAAACTAATATCGGGTTTATTGTATGGAACAGCAATCCAAAGCTCATCAATGCCTTCTTTCAATACCTCAAAACCAAGTGCTGTCAATATGCGCTTTACAGTATCGGGATGATAATTTTTGCCGCTTAATTTTTTTAAATAGTGGTATTTAATGACAATTTCTTTTTTAGCTTCGGGCTGAGGGTAAACATCTACAATATCTGAACTAATGGTACCACCTGCCACTTCTTTTATTAATAATGCCGCTCGTTTCAACACCTGTACGGTATTAGATATATCTACGCCTTTTTCAAAACGAGTTGCTGCATCGGTACGTAACTGATGAGATAGTGATGATTTACGAATATAAGTACTATTGAAGCAGGCACTTTCTAAAAAAATATCGGTGGTTGTTTCTGAAACACCACTGGCAGCCCCGCCAAAAACACCTGCCATACATATGGGCTCGCCTGCCCCATTACAAATCATTAAATCAGACGCCAATAATTTTCTCTCTTTTCCATCTAAAGTAATAAATGGCGTATTTTCCGATAATGTTTTTACAACAATGGCCTTGCCTTTAATGGCTTGTACATCAAAAGCATGCAATGGCTGGCCTGTTTCGTGTAAAATAAAATTGGTAACATCTACCACATTATTGATTGAACGGATACCAATTGACTGTAAACTGTTTTTTAACCAACCGGGCGAATGGCCAACTTTTACACCACTAATTGAAACACCGCTATAGCGAGGGCAGGCAGCCTGGTTTTCAATAGTTACTGCAATGGGTAATGATTTATCATCTGCTTTAAAAGCATGGTTAAAAGGCAATTTAACTTTTACATCTTTTTTTTGATGATGACTTAAGTAAGCACACACATCCTTTGCTACACCCAAATGGCTCATGGCATCCATACGGTTGGGGGTTAAGCCAATTTCAAAAATCATATCCTGATAGGGCTGAAAAAAATGGGCAACCGGTGTACCGGGAATAGCATCATTAGGTAATACAATAATTCCTGCATGACTGTTGCCTACGCCAATTTCATCTTCGGCACAAATCATACCCTGGCTTTCCATACCCCGAATTTTGGCCACTTTCATGATTAAAGGTTCCGCATTGATGGGGTAGATAGTTGCACCCACCGGAGCTACGACCACTTTTTGACCGGCAGCCACATTTTGTGCGCCACAAACAATTTGTAAGGGTTGATCTTTGCCAATATAAACGATTGTTAATTTGAGTTTATCGGCATTGGGATGTTGTTCGCAGGTTAAAACTTCGCCGGTAATAATACCTTGTAAACCTCCGGGAACAGTTTCAAATTTTGAAAGTTTTTCTACTTCCAGTCCAATAGAAGTTAAAATAGCAGAAAGCTTTTCCGGCTCAATGGCCTTGGGTAAATATTTACATAGCCAGTTATAACTAATCGTCATGTATCCTTTAATTAATTTGCTGCAATAAGCGCAAATATACTTGTTGCAGGCGGCAACTGAAAGTTTTAAAAAAGAGTTTAAAAGCAGGAAAAACAGGTTCCGGATTTTCACGGGTCATTTTGCATAAACCTTTATGGAACTTCACTAAGATCATGGCCGTGCCTATTATGGCTAAATTTTGTATGCTAACACCGTTTTCGCAATTACAAAATAAGTAGCAATGCACCAATTTTTTAGTTCATTTTCTTTATACACAAGCATTGTGCATTTCGCGTACGGAAATTTTGCTTTTTGTGCACATACTACCTAAAACTGTGGAATAACTACGAAATTTGTGTACATAAGCATAAAATAGGGGTGAATGAAATGTGGATGAAAAAGGATAAAAATTAAAGTCTGAAAATAGGGCAGGAACAATTTTCAACCATTATATTCGCACCCCTGCTTGTCTGGGTAACAATTTCTTAACACAACAAAAACATTGCAGGCAAATCAGACAAAAAACTGTTTTACCATTTCAAACGCGCCAATATTATGGAGATTTCTAACATTAACAGAGACAAAAAAAGAAGAAAAACCACCATCGATTTAAGCACTATGGTATTTGGCAAAATACCCCCACAGGCCAGAGAATTAGAAGAAGCTGTGTTAGGCGCTATTATGCTGGAAAAAAGTGCCTTTGACAGTTTAGTTGATACCAATCTTAAACCCGAATGTTTTTATGTAGAAGCACACCAAATTATTTTTACTGCTATGCAAGATATGCAGCAGCGTGGTGTTCCTATTGATATTTTAACAGTGGTAGAAGAACTGAAAAGAAAAGAACAATTAGAAATCGTTGGCGGGCCTTACTTTATTACCAAATTAACCAACGCTGTAGTTAGTACTGCACACATCGATGCACATGCCCGCATTATTTTACAAAAATTCATTCAGCGCGAATTAATTAGAATTAGTGGTGAAATTATTGGCGATGCTTATGAAGACAGCACCGATGTATTTGATTTACTGGACGATAGCGAAACCAAAATGTTTAACATTACCAATAATTACCTTAAAAAGAATTTTGAAGATATTGGCAATGTATTGGCCAAAACCATTAACCGAATTGATGAATTAAGAACCCGTAAAGAAGATATTTCAGGTGTTCCCAGTGGTTTTACTTCGTTAGACAGAATTACTTACGGATGGCAAAATACCGACCTGATTATTTTGGCGGCCAGACCATCAGTAGGTAAAACTGCTTTTGCATTAAATCTTGCCCGTAATGCTGCATTAAACCCGATTAAACCGGTAGGTGTTGGTTTTTTTAGTTTGGAAATGAGTGCCTCACAATTGGTACAACGTATTTTAAGTGCCGAAAGTGAAATACCGATTGAAAAAATATCGAGAGGTAAATTAGAAGACTATGAATACCAACAATTGCATACCAAAGGTATTAAGCGATTAGAAAAAGCACCTTTATTTATAGATGATACAGCAGCACTCAACATTTTTGAGTTCAGAGCTAAAGCCAGAAGGCTGGTGAACAAACACAATGTAGGTTTAATTATTATTGACTACCTGCAGTTAATGAGTGGCATCGGCGATAGAAATGGTAACCGCGAACAAGAAATCAGCACCATTTCACGAAACCTAAAAGCATTGGCAAAAGAGCTGGGTATACCTATCATTGCACTCTCTCAGTTAAGCCGTGCCGTAGAAACCAGAAAAGAAAGTAAAATGCCCCAGCTGAGCGATTTAAGAGAATCTGGCGCTATTGAACAGGATGCTGATATGGTGATGTTTATTTACCGCCCTGAATATTATGAAATTGGTGCAAATGAAATGGGCGAAAGTACCAAAGGTGAAACGCATATTAGAATTGCCAAACATAGAAACGGTTCATTAGAAACCATCAAATTAAAAGCCTTATTGGAAATTCAAAAGTTTGAAGAAACAGATGATTCCGGATTTCAAAGCGGCAACTGGAAACAATTAAAACCCGGCTCCGTTCCACCACCCGGTTCTGGTAATGATGGCGGAAAACTATATATTCAAAAAGGCAGTAAAATGAATGGTGGCGATTTTGATGAGGGCTTTGAAGAACCAGCTTTTTAAAACCGAATTTAAAATAAAAAAGAAGCGTTTCAATTGCAGAACGCCTCTTCTATTTTATATCATTCCAAATCAATGTATTATTTCCATGGCACTAAATATGCTACGGTAAAACCAATAACACTATTGGCAAAACGTGTACTACCTGTAGGATAAATATTACCAAAACCATTGGTTAACGTGGCCTTAAACTCAAATTGATGATAAGCTAAACCCACTAAAACATCATAACCAAAATCAAGTGGCTTAACATAAGTAGTGCCGGAAGTGTAATAAGGATTGTTCGAAAATTTTACTTTATTGTCTAAAACAGTTGTATTGCCTGAAATTTGTTCGTCAGTTCCTTTCTCAGTTCCTGAAAAGCCTACCGCACCATACAAACCGGCCCCAACCAAAGCCCTGAGTGTTTTGTTCAACGGAATACTGTATTGTAAATTCAACGGTATTTGCAGGTAATTAAATTTAGAGGTAGTGCTGGCACCGGTGGTAGCAAAAACAGTTTTGTCTTTTCTTCCCCCCTTTTGAAAATAGATTAATCCGGAACTAACAGAAAAATGTTTATTCAGGGTTTGCTCGGCTACTATGCCTGCCTGAAAAGTAGGAATACGGGAAAGATTAAAATACTGTATATCACTTCCCTTATCAATGAAACCGCTGGTATTGTACCCGGCTTCTAATCCTACTTTTAATTGAGCAAATGATGCGGTTGTATACAGGCAAAAAATAATAATCAGTAACTTCCTCATAAAATTTTTGTTTATTAATAAAGTGCAAAAGAACACCAAAGGCTGCTAAGTTATGCGTAAAAAAATGTTAACAGTTGCCCGTTTTTCTAAATATTTAAAATAATCGGTGAAAGTATTGAAACCTTCTATTGTTCAAAATTATCTGTATATAAGCATCTCAGCCTATTTGCCCACAAAAAAATCATCGATGAATACTATTGCCGACATCACAAATAACATCTATTTTTATCGAAATTTAATTTTCATTAACCGCAAAACATGGAGTTACCTTATTTTTTTGAGCAAGTTCTTCCCAACCAACATGAAATCTTTTGTGTAAGTACGGAAACGCATAAACATTGCGCACAAGTATTACGAATGAAGCAGGGCGATGTTTTATTACTTACCAATGGACAAGGTGTATTGTGTAATGGCATGATTACCGAAACCGATAAGAAAAACACACTTGTAACAATTACAGCACATACACAACTGCCCCAATCGGAAAGAAAAGTTACGGTTGGACTTTCACTCTTAAAAAATACAGCCCGCTTTGAATGGTTTTTAGAAAAAGCAACTGAACTGGGTGTACAGGAAATTATTCCCCTGCTGTGTAAACGAACCGAAAAGCAACATTTCAGATATGAAAGAATGCAACAGATTACCATTGCAGCGATGTTACAAAGCAAACAGTGTTGGCTACCTGTTTTACAGCAACCTACCACCGTTGGCAATGTTTTGCAACAACAAAATAATTGCAAATTAATTGCCCATTGTTACACGGCACAAAAACAACACATTCAAACATTTAGCACTGAAAAAGAAATATGCATTTTAATTGGACCCGAAGGCGATTTTACCGAAGAAGAAGTAGCAGCAGCCATACAACAGCAATATATACCCGTTACTTTGGGTAACACGCGGTTAAGAACTGAAACAGCAGGAATAGTAGCAGCAACATTATCTATTTTGAATTAAAAAACGATATGCATAAACTTTACAATTCTTTTCCATTCAACAAATACAACTTTCACAAAACATGGAACCAGTTCCAGTTTAGATTTCATTCTATTTTAAAAAAAATCAACACAAAGTTTATGCTGTGGCTTTGTGCTTTTACAATTATTTGTTGTATTTATTGCTTCAGCACCTCCTGTAACTCCGGAAAGACAAAAGAAGTAGTTCGCGATACAACTATTACCTACCACACTTCATACAACAATTTGTTTTTTGACAGCATACTTTTACAGGCTTTTTTAGACTCCAATCCTGACTTTCAAAAATTTGCTATTCAGTATAATAATTTTTATAAACAAAGAAATTTTGAATATGCCTGGTTTGATAGTACCGGTATGGTAGAGCAGGCAGCCAATTTTATGAATCTGCTAAATAATAGCATTACACATTTGCAAGACAGTAGCCTGTACAATAAAAAACTGGCCAATTATTATAACGAAATACTGCAACACAAAAACAAAGTTTCCAGACAAAATATTTTAAATACAGAACTATTGTTAACCGGTCAGTTTTTTGCTTATGCCGCACAAACCTATAAAGGTAGCGATATTGATGCCACTTCGTTAGGATGGTTTATTCCCAGAAAGAAAGTTAACCTAACGGCTTTGTTAGATTCAACCATTAAATACAAAAATGGCACTCCGTATATTCCCCTCAACAATCAGTATAACCAACTAGAAACATATTTAGAAAAATACATCAGTTTTCAAAAAGTATATCCAACAGATTCAATTTCTTATTCTGCTCAATTATTAAAATTACACCAGGAAAATACTATAATACCTGCTATTAAAGACCGATTGTTTTTATTGGGCGATTTACCCTGCAATGATTCTACCCGGTTATTTGACAGTGGCCTGCTCAGGGCAGTGAAACATTTTCAAAAAAGGATGGGATTGTTGGAAGATGGTGTGATTGGAAAGAATATGATTGAACAATTAAATGTGCCGATTTCTGAACGCATCAGGCAAATTTTAGTGAACTTAGAACGCATTCGATGGATGCCTGCAGATAGTAATAGCGATTACATTATTGTCAATATCCCTGAATATAAAATGCATGTTTATGAAGATGGTAAAGTATTGTTTGATATGAATGTAATTGTTGGAAAAACCACCAATAATACCGTCATCTTCAATGGAAAATTAAAATATATTGTTTTTAGCCCTTACTGGAATGTACCACCCAGTATAGTACAGAAAGAAATTATACCCGGAATGAAAAAAGATCCTAACTATTTAGTCAGAAATAATATGGAATTAACCGGTACCACCAATGGTATACCCGTTGTACGCCAAAAGCCAGGGCCTAAAAATTCATTAGGATTAGTAAAATTTTTATTCCCAAACAATTTTGATATTTATTTACACGATACCCCTAATCATGAATTATTTGATGCGACTACCCGTACCTTTAGTCATGGTTGCATCCGCATCAGCAGTCCTAAAAAATTTGCACAATATTTATTAAGCGCAGATACTGCTACTGTTTACACCAGTAAAGTAATTGACAGTTTAATGCATTTAAACAAAGAAAAATGGGTAACCTTATCTAAACCCGTGCCCGTTTATATTGTTTATTTTACTGCCTGGGCAGATGCCAACGGACAATTAAACTTTAGAAAAGATATTTATGGGCATGATGCCAAAATGAAGGAAAAGCTGTTTACAAAAGAGGAAAAAAATTAAATTTTTGGGATGGTTTGGCTAATATTTTGCCTTCATCAATGCAAAATCTGACAGTTAATAATAAATTAATGGTTTTTGAATATTAAAAACCGTAATTTCAAAAAACTTAATTTTTATGCATTGGAGAAAATTCAATGGTGAAAACATCCATCTTCCCATTAAAAAAGCAGTGGAAGAAGCCATTAAAAAAGAAAGAGCAAACGGCACACGATTAAAAGTATGCATTGGTACCGACAGCCAGGTAAAAGGAGAAGATACCGAGTTTGCAACCGTAATTGTTTTTTTAAGAGAACACAATGGTGGATTTATGTACATCCACAATGAAAAAACCAGGCAAAAATTTCACATCAAAGAGCGCATGTTGCAAGAAGTAGCCAAAAGTATTGAAGTAGCTTATGAGCTTTGCGATCTGTTTATTACATGGGATGTTGACATGGAAGTGCATGCAGACATTAATACCAATCCCGGTTTTAAAAGCAATGATGCTTTAAAGGAAGCAATGGGTTATATTCTTGGTATGGGGTTTGCCTTTAAAGCTAAACCCGAAGCCTTTGCCAGTAGTTGTTGTGCAGACAAAGTGGTGAATTAATATTCATCCTTTACTCGGGTTTGTATTCAGCAACAAAAAAAGTTGTTGTGGCAAACGCACCGCTTTACTTTACAATAAAGTACCCATGCTACCCAATCATCTCATTCTCTGCGGCTCTTAAATTATTTTGTTCAATAAAAAGAAGCACATCTTCTCTGCCGGTTTTCTTTTGGGCACTGGTAATAAAAACCTGAGGCAAAAATTGCCAGGTTACTTTCAACGTATCCAAAAAAATTTGAACATTTCTGGTTACTACACCGGGTTTTTCTTTATCCGCTTTTGTAAAAATGAGGCTAAAAGGCACTTCCCATTTATCTAACTGATTCACAAATTCCAAATCATTTTTTTGCGGCACATGCCTGCTATCAATTAATACCATTACCTGCAATAAATTTGGCCGTTTACGCAAATAATTTTCAATCATCTGTTCCCATCTCCTTCTATCGGTTTGTGAGCGTTTTGCGTAGCCATAACCCGGTAAATCTACTACATACCATTGTTGTTTGTTTTTTTGCCTGGTACTGCTTTCCACGATAAAATGATTAATCAACTGCGTTTTACCCGGTGTGGCTGATGTTTTGGCTAAGCTTATTTGTCCGGTAAGCATATTGATTAAGGAAGATTTACCTACATTACTTCGGCCAATAAATGCATATTCCGGTTTGTCGGCCGGTGGGCATTTATCGAATGAAGGAGACGAAATAAGATATTTTGCTGAATGAATAATCATACTGCAAAATACAATAAAAAAAGGCCAACAATTCTAAAACTGTTAGACCAATTCATATAACTTTAAAGTGGTGATATTATTTTTTACGTTTGGGCATTACCAAACTATCGGCAGGATATTGTGCTTTAATCGAATCACGAACTGCATCAAACCAATTATACAGGGTTTCTTTTTCAGCATCCGTTAAAATGGCATCGCGATGAATGAGCGTATAAGATTCTAAGGGCATTTCGCCTTCTTTAATTTGTTCTTTACAATCTTCTAAACGTTTGTATTGTTTGGCTACACGCATAGAGGTAAAATCACTAAAATTTAAATGCCTTTTTCCCGAACGTACATGATCATCTAAAAACCACGCAACGGGTTGAATATTATTGTACCAGGGATAGCGGGTATTGTTTGAATGACAATCAAAACAAGCTTTTGAAAAAATGCTTTGCACATTTTCTGGAACAGGATAATGCAGGTTAATATCGGTCAATAAAGTATCAGTAGACTGGTTTTTAGCCGGACGAATAAACTGAATGATAATAAATATGGCCAGCAAAACCAACGCAAATCGTAGAATAATTTTTTTCATGTTGTTGATATTATAAATATTATTTTCATTATTTGAATACATGTTGCCATTTCATATAAAACAATGCTGCACGCAAAAAAAGGTGCAGCATTTTTATTGCTTTGATAAAAATAAGTATTCCCTTTAATCAATCAAAATATTACCGGTCATTTCTTTGGGCATAGGTAACTGCATCATTTTTAAAATAGTAGGTGCTATATCGCCCAATTTACCCGGACGCAAATTGCCATGCCAATGATTATCAATAACAAACAATGGTACCAAATTTAAAGAGTGCTGTGTATTTGGTGTACCATCCTCATTAATCATATTATCTGCATTGCCATGATCGGCAGTAAGAAAAATGACATAATCTTGTTTCAAAGCAGCTTCAACCACTCGTTTTACGCAGGCATCTACTGTTTCTACTGCTTTAATTACAGCTGCGAATACACCGGTATGGCCCACCATATCTGCATTGGCAAAATTCAAACAAATAAAATCAGTATCCCCTTTTTCTATTTCAGGTATCAATTTATCTGTTAATTCAACAGCACTCATTTCCGGCTTTAAGTCGTAGGTAGCTACTTTAGGAGAAGGCGCCATAATACGTGATTCACCTTCAAAAGGCACTTCTCTACCACCACTGAAAAAGAAAGTAACATGTGGATATTTTTCCGTTTCAGCAATTCTGATTTGTTTTTTACCCGCAGCAGCCAATACTTCACCCAAAGTATTGTTCAGATTATCATTTTCAAAAATAATATGTACATCATGAAACGTTTTATCATACTCCGTCATGGTAGTATAATCAATACTCAATTTGTGCATGTTAAAATCAGGATGATCATTTTGTGTTAATACATCTGTAATTTCTCTACAGCGATCGGTTCTAAAATTAAAGCAGATGGCCACATCACCATCCTGAATAGTAGCTACCGGCTGATTGTTTTCAACAATTACAGTAGGTTTAATAAATTCATCTGTAATACCTGCCGCATAAGATTGTTCAATTGCTTGTAAAGCACTGGTTGCTGTATTACCCTTGCCCATTACCATTGCATTGTAAGCTAATTGAACCCGCTCCCAACGCTTATCTCTATCCATGGCATAATACCTTCCACTAACTGTGGCAATTTTACCTACACTGGTGGTTAAAAATTGTTGCATGTCTTCCATAAAACCCAAACCGCTTTTGGGGTCGCAATCTCTACCATCTGTAAAAGCATGAATATATACTTCTGTTAATCCGTTTTCTTTACAAACATTGCAAATAGCCTTTAAATGATCAATATGGCTATGCACACCACCATTACTCACCAACCCCAGCAAATGCAAAGACTTATTGGTTTTTTTTGCTTTATGGATAGCAGCCAGCAGTTGTTTATTTTTAGCAAACAATCCATCGCGTATAGCCACATTAATACGTTGTAACTCCTGATAAACTATGCGCCCGGCACCTAAATTCAAATGCCCTACTTCACTGTTACCCATTTGCCCATCGGGTAAACCAACCGCCTCTCCACAAGTTACTAAAGTGGTATGCGGGTATTGATTGTATAGGGAGGTAACAAATGGCACATTGGCCTGTTGAATGGCATCGGTATGTTTGTTTTTGCCAAGCCCCCATCCATCCATAATAATTAAGATTGCTTTCTTGCTCATA
>JAKAKY010000214.1 GCA_021824365.1 Bacteroidota bacterium
CAGCCCAGCATTTCATTAAATGGGCTACCTGTAACATGTGTAATTGTAATTTTGGATTCAGTACCCAGGTTTGCAATAATTGTATAGCTTCTTCTCTTGCTAAAACATTATTTTGATGAGCAGGATCGCCAAAAACGTTTCTTCCTAATTGCAACGACATACTTTTTTTGGTATAAAGATACAATAAGGAATATTTTATCCCGGCTGTAGTTTTGTGTGTGAACTATCCTTACTTTTAAAGTTCACTATTATACCAACTATAATGCCTGCATTACGAACAGTAATTACCGGTACCGGATGTTATATTCCTGAGGTAATTAAATTGAATAAAGATTTTTATGTGAATCATTTTTACGATGAAAATGGGCAACCTATTACTTTACCCTCGAATGTGATTGCCGAAAAATTTAAAAATATTACCGGTATTGAAGCACGACGTTATGCTCCCGGGAATATGAACAATGTGGATATGGCTATTGCCGCAGCATCGGCTGCCATTGCTGATGCCGGAATTGATAAAGAAACTATCGATCAAATTATACTGGCACATAATTTCGGCAATGTAATTCAACATACCATACAAACCGATACCATGCCGGCATTGGCATCAAGGGTAAAACATGGTTTAGGTATTCGCAATCCGCAATGTATTCCGTATGATATTGTTTTTGGATGCCCCGGCTGGTTGCAGGGTATAATTCAGGCCGATGCATTTATTAAAGCCGGCGTTGCAAAAAAATGTTTGGTGATTGGAACAGAAACCTTATCGAGAGTAATTGATATTTATGATAGAGACAGTATGATCTTTTCAGATGGGGCAGGGGCCTGTGTGATCAGTGCAAAAGAAACAGATGAGCCAGTTGGTATTTTGTCCTTTAGCGTTCAGTCGCATTCGCTGGAAGAATTAGATTATTTATATATGGGTAAATCTAATTTTCCACATTCCGATCCACGTGTTCGTTATATTAAAATGAAAGGCCGTAAAGTATATGAATATGCCATGCGGTATGTACCTGCAGCCATGAAAGATTGTTTAGATAAAAGTGGAGTAGATATCAAAAATTTAAAAATGATTTTTTTGCATCAGGCCAACGAGAAGATGGATGAAGGCATCGTCAAAAAAATGTATGAATTGTATGGTATTCAGGATTTACCCCCCAGTGTAATGCCCATGAGCATACATACATTGGGTAATAGTTCTGTAGCTACCATTCCAACTTTATTAGATTGGGTTAGGAAGGGACAAATACCTGATCATCATCTTGAACCTGGCGATGTAATTCTTTTTGCTTCAGTGGGTGCCGGAATGAATATTAATGCAATTTGTTATCAATACGAATAAAATATGAAAAAATACCTTCTTGTATTTTCCATTTTAGTTTTAGTATATGCGTGTTCACGCAATCCATACCGGGCAACAAACAGAATTTATAAAAAGGAATCGGTAAATTTAAGCAGGCAGTTAAAGTCGATTCCTGAAGTTCCTGCTAATGATACTATTCATCAACCACCCTATTTTGTAGGCACTACTAATTTTAACCTGCGTAAACCCAATTATGTTATTATACACCATACTGCACAAAATAGTTGTCCGGCTACCTTAAAAACTTTCACCATACCGGCTGCTCAGGTAAGTGCCCATTATGTAATTTGTAAAGATGGTACCATATACCACATGCTGAACAATTATTTAAGAGCCTGGCAGGCCGGTGTAAGTAGTTGGGGAAATGATAAAGATATTAACTCATCCTCCATTGGTATTGAATTAGATAATAATGGTTTTGAACTTTTTGATAGTGCCCAAATCAAAAGTTTGTTAAGTTTATTAAGTCGTTTAAAAAAAACATATAACATTCCAACCGCTAATTTTATTGGGCATGGCGATATTGCCCCTGCCCGAAAAAATGACCCCAATTATCGTTTTCCCTGGCAATTGTTGGCGCAACATGGTTTCGGAAATTGGTACGATACTATGATTACCGATACTGTGCCTAATCATTTTAATACTTTAGCTGCGCTTAGAATTATTGGTTATAATGTTAAAGATACTTCCGCAGCTATTATTGCATTCAAGCGTCATTTTTTACAGGATACAACACCGGGTATGAATGAACAGGCCAAACGCATACTTTATAATCTACATAAAAAGTATCTATAGTCATCTAAAATAAATTTCCTTTGCACAAATGATGGCTACTAACGGTTGTTAGCTTATTTTTGTGCGCATTAAATAAAAAGCTATGGATTTTAAGTTGAGTGAAGAACACCTGATGATTCAAAAAGCGGCACGTGATTTTGCAAAAAACCATTGTTTGCCCGGTGTAATTGAACGCGATGAAAACCAAAAATTTCCGAAAGAACAAATTGAACAATTAGCCGATTTAGGCTTTATGGGCATGATGGTAAAACCCGAATACGGGGGTGCCGGTATGGATACCATTAGCTATGTGTTGGCGATGGAAGAAATCAGTAAGATTGATGCCAGTACCAGTGTTTGTATGAGTGTGAATAATAGTTTAGTATGTTATGGCTTACAGGAATATGGCACAGAAACACAAAAACGACAGTATTTAACCCCGCTTGCTCAGGGTAAAAAAGATGGCGGGTTGTACATTGGCGCATTTTTGTTGAGTGAACCGGAAGCCGGCAGTGATGCTACTTCCCAACAAACTACTGCGGAAGATATGGGTGATTTTTATTTATTGAATGGAACCAAAAACTGGATTACCAATGGCTCCAGCGCCGGTGTTTATTTGGTAATGGCGCAAACCCATCCTGAAAAAGGCCCCCATGGTATTAACACTTTAATTGTTGAAAAAAACTGGCCCGGTGTTACGGTCGGTGCAAAAGAAAACAAATTAGGAATTAGAGGAAGTGATACACATAGTATTTTATTTAATGATGTAAAAGTGCCTAAAGCCAATAGAATTGGGGAAGATGGCTTTGGCTTTAAGTTTGCCATGAAAACCTTAGCCGGAGGCCGTATTGGCATTGCATCACAGGCATTGGGCATTGCCGGTGGCGCTTATGAGCTGGCTTTAGCCTACTCCAAACAAAGAAAAGCTTTTGGAAAAGAAATTGCCAAGCATCAGGCTATTCAATTTAAGCTGGCCGATATGGCCACACGTATTGATGCAGCACGGTTGCTTTGCCTCAAAGCTGCGTGGGAAAAAGATCGTGGTATGAATTATGACCTCAGCAGTTCAATGGCCAAAGTATACGCCAGTGATACGGCTATGTGGGTTACCGTTGAAGCAGTGCAAATACATGGTGGTTATGGTTATGTGAAGGAATACCACGTAGAACGATTGATGCGGGATGCCAAAATTACTCAAATTTATGAGGGAACCAGTGAAGTACAAAGGATTGTAATTAGCAGAAATATTTTAAAATAAACAAATTTGTTTTGCAGTTGTTAGCGTAAGTTTGTATAACTGCAATGAAACAAATAAGTTATATACTATTCATTTTTGTTTGCAGCCATTTTCCCAACAGATTAATGGCTGCAAATTTTGATACCCTTACTGCTCACAAGCTGCTACAGCTAGTAGCACAACAACAGGTAGCGGTACATCCTCATTTTACAACCGGTACATTTCCCGCTTACCGAACATACCATTTCAACTCACCCAAAGCCGATGACAATATTTTCTTCACAGGCCTTATAGTGTTTACACTTCAACAGCTTTATCCATTAGTAGCACAAACAGATAAAGTAATTATTGATTCAATTGTTAAACGTGCAAAGCCCGCTTTTAATTCATTCAAAAATAAAACAGGAAGAAACACCTATAATTTTTGGCAAACACAACCATCTATTTTTTTCCCCAATGGTGGCTGGCTAAACTGGATGAACCGTTTAATGGCTTTGCCGGATGATATGGATGATACCGTAATCAGTTTATTGGCTTTGAATACAGATAGTACCACTGCACAGGCTGTTCATAATTTAATGCAGTTATATACCAACCTGCATAATGGTAAAATGATTCACAATACAAAAAAATTGCTTAAGGAGTTTCAGGCTTATTCCACCTGGTTCGGCAATAAAATGCCCATTGATTTTGATGTTTGTGTGTTGGCCAATGTGCTTTATTTTGTTCAGTACTATCAACTGCCATTTAGCAAGGCAGATAGCGCTGCCGTAAATGTGATAAAAAAAAGTATTGAAGAAAATTACATTCTAAAAAATGCTGTTATTATTTCGCCCCATTACCAACGTACACCGGTTATTTTGTATCATTTGGCGCGTTTAATGAGTTTGCCTGGTTTTCATGCATTAGACAATTACAAATCATCTCTCATTCAATTGGCGCAAAATATTTTGATGAAACCTTCCACGCATTATTTCGATAAAATTATTCTTGCCTCTGCACTGTTAAAATGGAATCAATCTATTCCGCATAACTTTTCTATTAAAATTCCTCCTCTTCATCAATTTTTTACCGCCAATAATTTTGTGTTTTTTAAAGCCAATATGGGATCAATTTTACCCCTGCCTTTTAAAAGTATATTTAAAAAATTGGGCATTGGTGAATTTGATTATGACGCACCTGCCTACAATATGGTTTTGTTATTGG
>JAKAKY010000215.1 GCA_021824365.1 Bacteroidota bacterium
GAATGTTAGAAGGAAAAATTTGCACATCAGGTCTTTCACAAGTAACAAGCCTGTTTGTTGAAATGCCGGAGCTGATCGGCTTTGATAATTGAGCACCAGGTTTTACCCTAATAGGTACAGCAAAACTATCATATTTGTTGTTTTGAGCGTATAGGTTCATCATAGCAAACAGCATTGCCGCGAGCATAAGCAGTCTTTTTCCCATAAAAATTATTTTAATTGATAAGATTTAAGAGTCCATATTTCACTGGTTCGGATCCCCATATTAATTTCATCTCTGTATATTTTTACAAAACCCACCTGGGGAGAGAACCAATAAATGGTGTGATAATAAGTTTGTTGTCCTATATATTTCCTGCGTATCTGAAACACATTTTTAAAAGGCTCTATGGTATCTTTTTTTACATAGAAACTGTCAGTCCATAACGCATTACTCTTCCATTCTTGTCCATTAAAAAATGGCTGAATAAATACTATATTGGGGAATGGTATGTATGCTACTCCTCCTGCACGGACTGTGTCATAAACTTTAATAGTATCATTTTCAATTCTATAGTAGTTTATTTCATTACCCCATGGATATTCATAATTCCAGACCATAGCATCTTTGTTGTCAACGAGTTTAGTAACGCCAGTTATTCTTACCTTGACATTGTATTGTCTTGGGAAATTAGGATGGTCTCTAATCTGGCTGGAATCATAGACGTTATATTCCCAAAAATTTCCGATGGTATTTGGAAAATACTCTGTTGCTTCTTTATTTGGTTTAATAGTGTCTTTGTGGCAACTGGCAAAAAGAAGCATCAGTGCAGGAAAAATTAGTAACATAGTTTTTGATTGTTTCATGTGAATATTTTAGATACAATATGCAGATTCTCGGAACTGCATAAATGAATAACAACATAAATCAGAAATTCGTTGCATGATAGGCGGGCCATGTTCTCTTAGCAATTGATGTTTTTTAATTTTCATTTCCGTTGTATTATGTCTTTTGTCTCCTCCAAATATTGAAGTGTGCCCTCACGAGGTTGCTGTCGTTACGGTAAAAAGTAATAACGCAATAATTAGTTTTATTTTTTTCATACAAATTAGTTTTTAGCCCATTTTTCCTGTCCAGCGAGACCTGACCTGATTTGAAAGTTTAATGTTAATGTATCATTACAAATCTTATAGTGAACATAGTTGCTTCTTTGGCCGGTCGTATAATCCTTAAACACCAAGACATTAGTTGTATCATCAGGGAAATTTGTTATTGTATTCTCTGTGACAATTTCATAGCGATATAAACCTACAGATACATTATTTTTAAAAAAATCCCCAGTAAGGTTTTTTTCAAATGTTCGTTGCTTTGTATACCCTTCTGTGGCAGGAGTTTTTAAAATATATTGCCCTGTTAATTGTTCTCTATAAAGTTCTGATACCCATGTCCACTTGCCAATGATTAATTCCCTTGAAATGTTTATATCATTTGTCGGATTGTTACATGTGATATTGTAATGAATTTTATTTTTTCTACAAGCAATGATGAGTACCGGAAAAATGATTATGATTAAAAAATATTTCATATTTTGTTATGTTATTTCACAATAATGTTACTGAAATATTAATTGGTATTTAGGTTGTACAAAGCGGGGCTTTATACGCTCAATAATTCATGGTTTTTAATTTTTATTTCCGTTACATTATGTCTGTTTTGTCACTTCTAAATATTTTGATGTGTTCAATCGAAGTTGCTTTCAACAAGTTTATAATTAAAATCGGCCAATCAATTACATATTCCTCCCACAATATTAAATAATTTATACAATATATTTATAACCTTTTTAATTATTTTTTAAAATACCGTTATTTTACGGAGTTATTACAACTTAGAAAAATTTAAAATTTTATTAGTCAATATTTTATAAAGTATTAAAATATGTAATATTTTAATACTGCTGCGTACTAAAGTCATAAGTCGGTGAGAAACTTACATACCAGGATGGCTATGTGTTTATTTATTTACACAAAAAAGAGGCAGCGCTTTGGCATTGCCTCTTTTTTATTTTTGTAATCAACGCAACAGCTTTTGCTTACAATGCCTCCATTTGAGTATCTACAAACTCCATTAAAGTTTTAATGTGTGCCGGTGAAAAATTAAATTGTAAACCTGCTGCCGCATACAGTTCGGGCAGGGTTTTGGTACCACCTAAACTTAAAGCACACATATAATTTTGTAAAGCTTGTTGTGGGTTTTGAATGTATTGCATCCATAAACCAATAGCACCCAATTGTGCAATGCCATATTCAATATAATAAAACGGCACTTCAAACAAATGCAATTGCCTTTGCCAGCCAATGGCACGGTAGGCATCTAAACCGGTATAATCAACGGTATCGGTAAAAAATTCTTTTAAAATAAGCATCCAGTTTTCGGTACGTTCTGCCACCGTATGGTTGGGATGTTCATATACCCAATGCTGAAATTTATCAATAATGGCAATCCAGGGAAAAATGGTAATGGTACGTTCTAACTGATGTTCTTTGGCTCTTTTTAAATCGGCAGCATTATTAAAGAAAGTATCCCAATGGCTCATGGAAAACAGTTCCATACTCATACTGGCTACTTCAGCTATCTCCATCGGGTATTCTTTAAAGGCAGAAAGCGGTAAATGGTGCGCTAAAAAAGAATGAATGGCATGTCCGCCTTCGTGTACCATGGTGGTTACATCACTCATTTGTCCGGCTGCATTCATAAAAATAAAAGGAGCGCCACTTTCGGCTAACGGGCAATTATACCCACCGGGTGCTTTGCCCTTCCTGCTCTCTAAATCAAAATGATGCAGTTCCTCCATCTTCAACAAACAATCCGCAAAAAACGGGTTCATTTGTTGAAAACAAGCCACTGATTTTTCCAACAATTCCTTGCCGGTTTTAAAAGGTCGCAGGGGTTCTGTTCCTGCCGGTTCGGCTTCCGTATCCCAGGGGCGCAGAGTATCTAATCCTAATTTCCTCCTTTTCTTTTCATAAATTTTATTAACAATGGGTAATACATGCAGTTTAACGGCTTCCTGAAACTGAAAGCAATCTTCTTTGGTATAATCAAACCGGCCTAATTCTGCAAATTTATAATCGCGGTAATTAGCAAAGCCCGCATTCAATGCCACCTGATGGCGTTTTTGAATAAGCCGGGTATACAAAGCATCCATAGCATCTTTATCCTGCAAACGCCTTTCCTGCATTTTACGATAAACCGATTCGCGCAGTGCCCTATCACTACTTTCTAAAAACTGCGCCGCCTGTTGTAAGGTATATTCCCTGCCCTCTACTTCCACCGTCATTTTCCCGGCTATTACGCCATATTGTTGCTGCAATACGCCTAATTCAGCCTGAATAGGAATATTGGCTTCGCGAAACAATTCAATATTTTTTTTAACAGAACGGATATAGGTAAAATACAAATGCTGGTCTAATTCCTTCAAATAAGGCGATGCCACTAATTTTTTGTTCAATGCATCGGCATAAGGCTGAATTTTAGGCTGAATTTCCATCACAAAGAAATTATAAGCCTCTTCCAATGCCGGATTGGTGGTATCGCAGGTCATTTTAATCTGCCTCCAGCAGGCATCTTCGCTCACCATGGCTTCCAGTTCACTCATATCCCGCAACCAGTCTTCTAACTCGCCCACGCTATGAATAGGCCTTTCTTTCAAATTCAAAAAATAGGGTTCTAATGCTTCCCAGGTAGTAACGATAAAATCTGACGGTAAAAAATGACGGGGTAATTTCTCAATATTTGCATTTGAAATCATGGTTTCCTGCATGTGTTATTCGTTTTAATTTTCACTAAAAATCATGGCGCCGGTCAATGGTATGGCCTGTTTACCCATAAAAGGGGTACAAAGGTACAAGAATGATGCAGCAAGGCAGCCGAATAAACTTTATTTTTACAGCTTCTAAACAAAGCAGTGCAGTGAGCGATTGTATACAATTATTACCCGATAATATAGCCAACCAGATAGCAGCAGGCGAAGTAATACAACGGCCGGGCAGTGCCGTAAAAGAATTGTTGGAAAATGCGGTAGATGCCGGTGCTACCAAAATTCAATTAATTGTAAATGATGCCGGTAAAAGTTTAATACAGGTAATTGACAATGGCAGTGGCATGAGCGAAACTGATGCCCGTATGGCTTTTGAACGGCATGCCACCAGTAAAATAAAAGCGATTGATGATTTGTTCCGCATTAAAACCATGGGCTTTAGGGGCGAAGCTTTGGCCTCTATTGCTGCAGTGGCTCAGGTAGAAATAAAAACCCGGCAGGCCGAAAATGATTTTGGTACTTATTTGCTGATTGAAAACAGTAAAGTATTGCAGCAGGAGCCCTGTGCCTGTACGCCGGGTACCAGCATCAGCATGAAGAATTTATTTTTTAATGTGCCTGCCCGCAGAAATTTTTTGAAAAGCAATGCCGCTGAAATGCGTCATATTATTGATGAATTTACCAGGGTAGCCATGGCTTTTCCGCAAATATTTTTTAGCCTGAGCCACAATGGCCAGGAAGTGTTTCATTTAGAAGCCGGCTCGCAGAAAC
>JAKAKY010000216.1 GCA_021824365.1 Bacteroidota bacterium
AACTTTGTAAAGCATCGGCAATGCCTCCAATGTAATTTTGTAACATATAGGCATGTTGAGTTAACCCATTTAATACCTCCGGATGTGTAAATATATAGGCATGCACAATTTCATGAATTAAGGTACTAGCCCTAAATTCCTGGCTTGCTGCAGCATTAAACTGGTCTAATCGTATATATGTTGTAACATTTAAAATTTTATTAACTGCGTCATACTGAGCTTGAGTTTGTGCAGGAACAGGTGTCCCATTTTGGTTGACGATAGAATTACTTTCAGCAAAAGTCAGATTAATTTTTGGCCCAATACCAAAAGTATTTTGTAAAATATTGGTTACCATATTTTGTAAATTGTTATGAATCATATGATCAGCAATAGCTTTAAAACAAGGATTCTGCAGATTATTTTTTACATCTGCTAAACTACTTGGTGGCATAGGACTTACACCTCCTCTGCCACCACCACTATGTACCGGTGTGGTAGCCCCTAAACCTGAACTGCCGGAAGTATTACTGCCATTATCAATATACATAGCATTTGTTTGGCACTGCGTGCCTATTGCAATGCCTACACCTCCATAAGAATCTGCAGGATAGGTATAACTATATGTCCAACAGTCGGTAAAAACTGCCACATACATTTCAACAGGCGTATTGCTCATGGGAGCGGCATACATATCCTGTGTTTTATGTGGTACACTATTTATAATATGTTTCCAATTAGATTCAATGGCATTAAAAATTCCATATAAAGTGGATTGTGTAAATGCAGTAGCATTTATATCTCCATGTTTTGCCAAATGAGTTTGGGGTGTATTTCTGTCTATTAATCTGAAAAAGGTGTACGCTTTGTTTCTTTCAGACCCAAATAACAAGGCCGTTACTTTGTTTTCTGAATTAATAATAGGTGTAGCCAGTGTAAACGTGCCATTTTTGTCTTTTAATACCATGCTTAAATCCCAAAATGCTTTTCCATACTTATTTTCAATTAAAGCAACAATATGCGTTTTACTGTTGTTGTCTTTAAAATGAAGAATGGTTCTGTTGAGTAAATCTTCATCAGCTAAACGGCCATTTACTAATTGATATGCCTGCTTTAAAGAATCTATCCTTTCAAAAAAAGCAACCTTTTGTTCATATAGCTGATCATTGGTTTGTTTGGTGCAGGTTGTAAATAAAATACATATGGCAATAATCAACAGCCTTATTTTAGTCGCTTCAGCACGATAAACAATTTTGTTCCAAAGTTTGCTGAAAGTTAAGCAGGGGGGAGTAAATGGTTTTATCATAAACAATTATTTTGTAATGCTAATATAGCTTAAACATGTATTATAAACAAAGTATTTGTTTATTAATTTTTTATTGTCTTTAATACCATCCACAACATACCCACCACTACCACCCACCCTGCAATTTGTAACCATAATGCATGCCGGTAATTGGGAGTTATACGATATTTAAGCGCAGCTAACAAAATAATCACCAATGCCAGGGGTAAAATAAATCCATTCACGGTACCGGCAAGCACCAATACTTTTACAGGTTGGCCTACCCATTCAAACAGGCCGGTTGATAATACAATAAATCCTGAAACCCAAATTTTTTGATAGGCTTCAATAGCCGGATGAAATGTTTTAATGAATGAAATGGCCGTAAAAGAAGCACCAATAACCGAAGTAATAGAAGCCGCCCACATCACCATTCCAAAAAAGAAATAACCCATATTTCCGGCAGCCATTTTAAATACGGAAGCAGCAGGATTAGCCGGATTGATGAACTTACCCTGTACCACTACCCCCAATGCTGCTAAAAACAACACGTAGCGCATGATACCTGTTAGCACAATTCCCGAAACGGCTCCTTTATTTATCTTGCCAAGATTAGCTACACCGGTAATACCCGCCTCTAATAAACGATGTGCTCCTGCAAAAGAAATATAACCACCTACCGTACCACCTACAATGGTAACAATAGCCAATGCACTCACCTTGCCGGGCCATACCATTTGTAATAAAGCATCGGCAACAGGCGGATGTGCTACAAAAGCGACATAACAAGTAAGTAGAATCATCATCAGGCCCATGTATTTGGTAAATACATCCATAGCATAGCCTGCATCTTTCTGCCAAAAAATAATCAAAGCAATTACAGAGCTCATTGCTGCACCAATGGGGGTGGGTAAGCCGGTACATACCTCTAAGCCTAAGCCGGCTCCAGCAATATTGCCGGTATTAAATGCAATACCACCCAATACAATCATGGCGGCCAATACATATCCCAATCCGGGTAATAATTGGTTGGCCAAATCCTGTGCCCGCAGTTGGCTCATGGTAATCATGCGCCAAATATTGAGTTGCACAGCTATATCTATTACAATTGTAATTACAATTACAAAGGCAAAAGCTGCACCCAACTGTTTAGTAAAAACGGTGGTTTGTGTTAAAAAACCCGGACCAATAGCCGAGGTGGCCATTAAAAAGGCTGCACCCATAATGGCGGTACTTGTTTTAGAGGGTTTGGATGCCAATGCCTTTCTGTTTAAGGATGTGATGAATTTCTTTAGCAAAATCTACCGCATGTGCTCCATCGCCATGCAGGCATAACGTGTCGGCTGCAATGGTTATTTTTTTTCCGGAAACAGTAGTAACCTGCTTGTTTTGTACCATTTCTAACACTTGTTGTAAAGCCGCCGCCGTTGTTTCAATCAATGCATTGGCTTCGGTGCGTGGTGTTAATTGTCCGTTATCCTGATAGGTTCTGTCGGCAAACACTTCTGAAGCAGTTCGTAACCCCAATGCCTTGCAGGCTGCTATTAAATAACTGCCACTCAGTGCATACACCAATAAGTGGGGATACAATGTATGAATGATTTTTGCTACCATCCCTGCCAGGTCGGCATCGGCCGATGCCATATTATACAATGCCCCATGTAGTTTAATATGGTGCAAGGCGGCTCCCATAGCAGTACAAATTTGTTGTAAGGCATCTATCTGCTGTTGTATCCATTCAAATAATTCCATTTCTGATAACGGTATTGGCTTTCTGCCAAAATTAGTTTTATCCTTAAAGCCGGGATGTGCACCTATTGCCACACCATGTTGTAAACACAGGGCCACTGTTTGGCGCATGGTTTGTTCATCGCCGGCATGAAAGCCACAGGCTATATTAGCGCTGGAGATATAAGGCATTAACTGGGCATCGGTTACCATTCCTTCACCCATATCGCAATTCAAATCAATGGATAGCATAAGCAGTAAATAGTTCATTAAATTTGGCTGCAGCAGCATACTGCAACTGTTGTAAATATTGTTGTTGCTGTTGCATGAGCTGGTGTGCATACTGCAAGGTTACTATTTGAAACCGCAGGGATTGATGCGGCCTTACCTGCACCAGAGTAGGTATGGCGGCATTGCACACGGTGGCTAACATGGGATAGCCTCCGGTAGTTTGGTGGCCTGAAAGTAACACAATGCACTGACCGTTAGGCAGTAATTGTATGGTGCCATTGGTTACAGCGGCAGATACAATTGTAATGGGCGCATCAGGCATCAGGGGGTCGCTTTGTAAATAGTACCCCATTCTGTTGCTATTGGGCTGCACGGTATAAATATTATTAAGCAACAATTGTTGTGCTTTGGCAGATAGCACTTTCCAGTCTTTACTTTCTATTACAGGAATAGCTTCCTGATTCAGGTACCATTGTTGGGCATCGGCCTGTATATGGAAAATGTATGCATCTTTGTTCTCCAGTATAGCACTATAATCGGTTGTATCTGGCAACTGCAATTCATCGTGTTTTTTCAAATACCGGCCCTTAAAACCGCCACTGCCGGCTAAGGTATTGGTACTATAACTACCCATCCATTGTTCTAACACAAAACCATCTTTTACAGCCAAATAACACCAGGCACCCGTTTTTACCTGTTTAAATTGTAAAACACAATTTTTTTGAATGATGAATGGTGTATTCAAGGGTACCGGCACATCATTCACCCAGGCAGAAAAATCGGCACCACTAAGGGCCACCAACGCCTGTTGTTCAAACAACAATACCGCAGCAGGAAAACTCATTTCTATCACCGGACAATCCAATCTGTTGTTCACTAAAATATTGGCCACCGCTGCGGCTGTTTTATCCATGGCACCATCAGGATTAATGCCCAGATGCTGCCAGCCATATCGGCCGTTATCCTGAATGGAATCGGCTATTCCCTGTTTTATAATGACTACTGACACAAGTGGGTATTTTGTTTCAATGAATAATAGGTTTTTACATCAATGGGCACAAACTGAACGCGGTTACCGGGTTGCAGCAATGCCGGCTGTTGTCTGTTTTGCTGAAATAGGGCTTCAGGTGTTTGGCCTATAATATGCCAGCCGCCAGGCGATGCAAAAGGATAGATGCCGGTTTGCCTGCCTGCAATGCCTACACTGCCTGCTGCTACTTGTTTTGCCGGTATTGCTTTTCGCGGCATAGCCAAACTTTCTTTCACAGTACCCATATAGGCGAAGCCGGGTAAAAAACCCAACATAAAAACCCGGTATATTTCACTGCTATGCAATTCTATAAGA
>JAKAKY010000217.1 GCA_021824365.1 Bacteroidota bacterium
ATGGCTGGGTGTATGGTTTAAAAGATGGTATTATACATCCTGTTTTTGAAATGGCTTCCGGCACCCATATCGATCCATTGTATGAGTATGATGATTTATAAATTAATAAAAATAGCATGGCAAAAAGTATAAACATTTCTATTATCAGTGCAATAAAGAAGTTTTTTGAAATTCTAAGGTTTGATAGAAGGGATATTTCAGCCATCTATTTTTTTGCAATACTGGGTGGTTTAATTTCCTTATCACTTCCACTCGGTATTCAATACATCATCAGTTTTGTTCAGGCAAATACAATTTCCGTATCTATAATTGTGCTTATATCAATTGTGTTGATAGGCGTATTTGTAAGCGGACTATTACAAATAAGGCAAATGGAAATTATAGAAAAAATTGAACAAAAAATTTTTGTAAGATATGCGCTGGAATTTGCTGACCGGATTCCAAAATTGGATGTGGAAAAATTAGACAATTACCATTTGCCGGAATTAGTAAATCGGTTTTTTGACAGCACCGCTTTAATAAAGAGTATTGAAAAAATTTTACTCGATATTCCTGCAGCCATCATTCAAATATTTTTCGGGTTGATATTATTGTCATTTTATCATCCCGTTTTTATTGCATTTGGCGCTTTATTGGTAATAGTGTTGGCAGTTATTATTAAATACACATTGCCACGGGGTTTTGAAACCAGTTTAACCGCCAGCAATTATAAGTACAGCATTGCTGCCTGGTTTCAGGAAATGGCTGCTGAAATTAAAACTTTTAAATATGCCCGTACAACCAATATACATATTATAAAGACAGACGAAGATGTAACCGGTTACCTCATTGCACGTACCAATCATTTTCGCATTTTAGTAATGCAATATTGGAGTTTTATATCTTTTAAAATTATCATTATTGCCACCATGCTCATTGTTGGGTCAATACTTTTGGTAAACCAGCAAATCAATATCGGTCAGTTTATTGCATCAGATATAGTTATTATCCTCATTATTAACTCAATCGAAAAACTGATTCAATCGCTCGATAAGGTGTATGATACACTTACTTCGGTTGAAAAATTAAGTAAGGTAGTAAATGCACCTGTTGAGAACGAAGGCAATTTACTGCTGGCCGATAAACCTGTTGGTGTACAAATTGCTATGCATCAGGTTAGCTTTTCTTATCCGGATGGGAAATTAGCATTGAAGCATATTCAACTCAATATTCCATCCGGAAGCCTGGTTCAATTATGCGGGTTATCAGGTTCCGGAAAATCTTCTTTCCTGCGTTTATTAACGGGTGCCTTTAATCATTATACCGGCAATATTTTAATTGATGGAATGCCCATCAATAATTATCATCTATCCGATTTGCGTTCTAAAACAGGAATTCTGTTTGGCAGACAAGATGTGTTTAAAGGAACCCTGCTCGAAAATATTACCATGGGCGATGAATCAATTACTGTACAGGATGTATTAAACCTATGCGAACAAATTGGTTTTGCTGCCTATATTAATCAACTACCAATGGGCTTGTATACACCCATGGATCCGGTTGGGAAGCGGCTTTCGCAAAAAATTAAGAAAGAAATTTTATTAATGCGTGCATTAATTGGTCATTCCAGATTGTTGTTGTTAGAAGAGCCCTGTGCACATAAATCTGATCAGGAAATATTAGCCCTGCTTCAATTTTTAAGAAATAAAAAGCAGCATGCCACTATTATTGTTACTACCGAAAATGCCACGATGAAAGGGTTGTTTGATATGTTTATTCAATTAGAAAATGGTGAAATTGTTTTAATGGAGGAAAAATGAGTACTGAAAAATTTACCTACTTAAATATTGAAATTGAAAAAGAAGCAATGCAGCACCCATTGCAAGCTTTCGCATCCATTTATAAAATACACAAAAGAAAGTATATTCAAAAATGGGTGTTGGGAATTATTGCGTTTTGTATTGTTGTGCTTTTTTTGCCCTGGACACAAAATATACGTACCAAAGGTAAAATTACCACTTTACGTCAGGAAGCTCGCCCACAACAGTTGAATACCATTCTCTCTGGAAAAATTGTAAAATGGTTTGTAAAGGAAGGCGATATGGTGAAAAAGGGCGATACCTTATTGCAGTTGGGTGAAGTGAAATCAGAATATTTTGATCCACAACTGCTCAACAGAACAAGTGAACAGATAGTGGCCAAAAAACAAAGTATTGATGCCTATATCGAAAAAGCCGCAACGACCGAAAAACAGGCTGCTGCCCTCAAAGAAGGCCTTCAGTTAAAATTAGCCTCGTATGATAATAAAATTGAACAGCAACAATTGAAAATTGTAAGCGATAGCATGGATGTTTTAGCAGCTGTGAATGATTTGAATATTTATAAACGCCAAATCGATGCAGCCCGTGTAATGCTGGATAGTGGGGTTATTTCACTCACTGATTTTGAAAAACGAAAAGCAAACTTTCAAACTGCTATTGCAAAAAAAACAAGTTCAGAAAATAAATTTTTGCAAAGCAAACAGGAGCTCCTGAATTTAAGAATTGAAAAAAACAGTACCATCCAGGATTATACCGATAAAATTTCTAAAGCGGAAGGCGATAAATTTAGTGCACTCTCTCAGGCAGCCTCCACACGTGCCGAAGTAAGCAAATTAGAAAACCTTTATACCAATTATGATATTCGAAACCAGCTCTATTATATTACTGCTCCGCAATCGGGCCAAATAACAAAAGCCAAAAAAGCCGGTATAGATGAAATGGTGAAAGAAGGTGATATGATTGTAGAAATTGTTCCCGATATGAGTAATTATGCCGTTGAAATGTTTGTTACTCCTAATGATATTCCGCTTGTTTCTAAAGAACAGGAGGTGGCACTTATTTTTGACGGGTTTCCTGCCATTGTATTCAGCGGATGGCCACAATCTTCTTATGGTACATTTTTAGGCCGGGTTTCAGCAATAGAAAATAATATTAATACAACTGGTAATTACCGTGTACTGATTACACCAGATAGCAGTTATAGGCCCTGGCCTAAACAATTAAAATTAGGTAGTGGCGCCAAATGTATTGCATTGTTAAAAAATGTTCCTGTGTATTATGAATTGTGGCGAACCATTAATGGCTTCCCGCCGGAATATTATTCGGCAGAAAGTAAACCGGATAATGAAAAAGGCAAATAATTAATTCATTTTAAAAGGATGTGATTGGGTATGAAGATTGTTTTTTTTACAAGTATACTGTTCATGTGTTTTCAAAATGTTGTGTTAGCGCAGCCTGATACAGTTTTTTCGCTGAATAATTATTTGCAGGGCGTAAAACAATACCATCCTATTGCACGTGTTGCCAATCTTTTTATACAGGGTGCTGAAGCGGAAATACGCTCCGCCAAAGGAGAATTTGATCCAAATATCTTATATACTAACTATCAAAAAACCTTTAACAGCACTAATTATTTTTACTATAACAATACTGAGTTAAAAATTCCTCTGCCTATTGGCATAGATGTTAAAGCCGGGGTAGAAGATAATGGCGGGAACTATATTACCCGAGAAGTAACTACCGGCCAAACCAGTTATATAGGTGCAGAGGTGGCTGTGTTGAAAGGTTTATTGATTGATAAACGGAGAGCTGCTTTGCAACAGGCAAAAATATTAGCAAAGCAATCACTACAACAACGTAATGCAGCGGTGAATGATTTGTTGCTTGATGCTGTAATGCGCTACTGGCAATGGTATGGTGCCTATGCACAAAAAAAAATGTACGAACAATTTTTAAATATTGCTAACAACCGATTGCGCTTAATAATAATAGCGTATCAGCAAGGAGATAAATCAGTTGCAGATACTATTGAAGCCAATGCGCAGGTTTTGAATTATGCTGTTTTATTGAATGAATCAACCGCCAAGCTGAATAAAGCCGGTTTTGAATTAACCGATTTTTTATGGGATGAAAATGGGATGCCCTATTTGTTACCGGAACATTTTATTCCCGATACTACCGCATTATTAGATTATTTTATCCCTTTGCAGTTAAATGATTTACTAAACATTGCAAGCACAAATCATCCTGAAATAAAAGAATATACTTATAAATTAGATGGACTGGAGGTAGAAAGAAAATTAAAATGGCAAAGTTTTTTACCAACGTTAAATCTAAAAGCAAACCTACTCAATAAAGGGTATAATGCTTTATACAAAGTAAATGATATAGCTTTTCTGGAAAACAATTACAAATTTGGGGTTGATTTTAAAGTGCCTTTGTTTTTACGTACAGCCCGTGGCGATTACCAGAAAACAAAAATTAAAATTGAACAAACCCGGTTGGGCCTTACCGCCAAAAAATGGCAATTACAAAATAAAGTAAGCACTTATTATAATCAAAACAGATTATATGCAGCCCAACTACAACAGGTTACTGATTTAACAAAAAGCTTTGAAACATTATTGCGAAATGAATTGCTCAAATTTAATAATGGAGAAAGCTCTATGTTTTTGATCAATACACGGGAAGGTAAATTATTAGAAACACGTCAAAAAATGATTGATTTGCAAACAAAATTAATTATATCCAAATTTCAAACAGAGTGGG
>JAKAKY010000218.1 GCA_021824365.1 Bacteroidota bacterium
CCAATTTAAGATCAAAAGCTTTGTAGACGACACCCATTCCTCCTTCGCCAAGTATAGAAACAATTTTATAATGTTCTATTACCCTGCCTATCATTTAAGAAGCCTCTGAAATAATAATATAAGAAAAATTATCCGGGGCACCACGTTCTTCAATTAAAGATGTTAGAGTGCTAGAAATGACATCCAAATTATTTTCAAGTAAAATATTTTGGAGCTCATCATCATTAAGAACAGCGGTAACGCCATCGGTACAGATAAAAAATTTGATATTGTCTCCCGGATTAATTTTTTGTTTGCTTAAATCAACTTCAATAGTTTCACTATCACCGAGAGCACGCATTATAATGTTTTTGTTGGGATGGCTTTCTGCCTCCTTCATTGTTAGATAGCCTTCGTCAACAAGTTTTTGGACGAGGGAGTGATCTTTAGTAAGTTGTTTGAGGTTTTTATTTTTCAACTGATAGATTCTTGAGTCGCCTATGTGCCCCCAATAAGCATTATCATCTTTCAGGAAGAGAACTTCGGCAGTAGTAGCCATTCCTTTTAGATCAGAATCAGACTTAGAATTATTGATAATAATTTTATTTGATTCTATGATTGCAGATTTAATTTTTCCAAGAATGTCGGCATCATCCATATCCGAAAAAACATTTCGCACTGTATCGATAGTCAATTGAGATGCAACTTCACCAGCTTTATTACCCCCAAGCCCATCACAAAGAATTGCAAGAATTCCGCCATCAATCTCAAAAACGCCGACGGCATCTTCATTATCTAACCTTTTTAACCCGATTTTGGAGAGTGACAAATGTAAATATTTCATGAACTTGCTAAAATTGTTGTCAATTATGGTTTTAAACTATTAAAATACTTTGTAAAGATAATTACAATAATTTTTAAAATCTTCATTTATATTTTCTTCAAATGAGTCGGTAAATATCTACCTTAAAATTATTTTCTAATTTAATTCATTTAGCTTGGTCATGCAGAATGGTAGGACAGCTAAAATATGGATATAATGTTAAAACATATCCTATAGGTTTTATGGAAAACTAATTGGCAGATGTTTTTGTTAACTAAAAGGCTGGTTTAATCAGCCTTTTTTTGCTCATTTAGAGTATTTCAGCTTTTTAGAATAAACTCATATTTTGGGGATATTATGTAAACTAAGGATGTAAAGTATATGGAAGGGTTAGAAATATAATGGACTGAAAAAGTAATTTGATAAGTTAAATTAGGTGGGAAATGGAAAGAAAGGTATTTCACCAGATAGAGATCAGAAAAAATTTTTGTACCAAGGTCTGCAAGAAATATTGAATCCCAAAGCACCCTTTTATCCTTTGAAACAATCGGTTTAACTACTGACCGCTGTTACCTTAAATTTCTTAACCTTTTTACCGGAAAGATTAAAATATATAAAAGTTTTATCACGAATTTCAAAAGCCCTATAAGGCATTTTTCCATCAAGAATCTTAATGTTCTTGTTATCAAAAGGCCCTAGCCGAACACTACCTAAACGGATAGCATCATCGGTTTCAATCGAGAATTGAAAACCGTTTTTAATTCTCTTGTATTGGTAATTTACATTAGTGCGCATTGCGTTTCCTTCATTATCTACGGCAACCACCGGATAATCCTGTACATCAATAGTTTTCCAGGTTGCAGGTAGCCGTGGGATTATGTTCAGCCCTCTTTTAGGATTCAAATCATCCAGGCCAATTAACAATCTTGCCGCTTTCACAATTTCCGCCTCTTGAACACCATTGCCAAGATCTCCATTTCGAAACCAGAACCTGCCCGACGGGTGCATTATGACACCTTCAGGCACAATATAATTATATTCGTGACGATTATAACAGAAGGCCGCAGCTTGTTCCAGGTAGCCTTTCATATCATTAGATTCATCTAACAAAATAGCGGTCTGGGTGATGAATCCCTGGCCATATCCCATTTGTCGGCCAGCATCATAAGAGAAAAAATCTTCTTTCTGAGCCAGATAGGTATCGTAACAGATTTTGTAAAGCCCGGGATTCTGCACTGCGAGATCATAGGTAGTTAGGTCAGGAGCCAGGAAAAGTGGTACAAATCGCTTGTATTCATATGTCCAGCAATCATAGGCAATATCAACGAAAATCTTTCCAAACCTAGGATGAATAGTGGTAAACATGCTCATTATGCCCTTATATAAAATATCGGCATATTGATTCCAGCGGTCTTCCATCGTTTTATCACCAACCCGCTTTGCAAGTTTTGCGAATGCTTTTAATCCTGTGTATGCGTACCAATTTGAAAAAAGATCGAAATTTCCATATTGTTGATTGGCAGCTTCGGTTTCTGAGGAAAGTACTTTATCAAAACCACTTTCCTTTGGATTATCCATTTGCCAGCAATACCATTCAGCAGCATCGCACAAGGCTTTCCAGTTATTTTTTACCCAATTGGTATCCACACATCTATCTTGAATGAGCCGGTAGATGAATAACATCATAGAACCATGCCCGTCATTTTCCTTTCCTGAAACACTTCGCCATAAACTTTCATTATTTAGTTTACTTGCATTCGCAATTCGCTTCCAGTTAGGTTGGCTAAATCTGCTTGAAGGGTCATATAATAAACGAAGGGCTTCATTTCCTGCTTTTTGGGAACGTTTTGTTTCGCCAGAATTAATCACTTCCATCATACACCGTCCTGCATCACGGCTCCAAACCTGGGAATAATAACTTTTTGCATTGGGGCTAAATGTTCCCATCCCAATATACGAACCAAAATTAGGCAGATCACCAGAGGAGGTATGCATACCGCCTTTTTCGTCAACTTTTTTCGTCCGCAGATCATAAATATTGTGGGCATATACATTGGTAAAGATTTCTGCCAACGGTGTACCTGTGAATTTAACCATCGGGGCATCATAACCTTTAGGTGGATTATAAGGATCAGTAGCAGGTAATTCATCCCTGAACTGATATAATCTTCTGGCCAGTTTATCCATGGCAGTATAATACTTTTTTTGAGCAAAAAACCGTTCATCCACCAATCTCCAGCCCGGATCAACAGCTTTTGAACCGGTCTGGCAGGTAATGCCAGTAATATATATACCTGCAGTACGAAGATTATCGTTTACGAATAATATTTTAGCCACAGGTTTATTCCTGGTCTTAATACCAAGGATATATTTACCTCCTTTAACTGTGTCATTCTCCATGAGGACCAGAGATGAATCAAGTAAATTTTTTGCATTTTTATCCGATAAAAAAGGTTCCTGATAGGGACCCCCATACGTATTAAGATAAGTTTCACTTTTTTTGACATGATTCATAAGTTCATAATTCCACAGATTGACACCAAAAATAATTGGGATCACGTCTACAGTTGTATCGCTATAAATGATAAATATTTTCCCAAGCTGATCACCTATAAACAGTTCGTTATTGAAAGCATAATAACGCTCGGTAGGTCCCCACCATGCGCATGCTTCCGGGTTTTCGGTAACCATCCCTAGGAAAAAAACAGCTTGCACAGCCTTATCCAGATGCTGATCATCTACTACCAGGGTTTTAGATATCAGGTTTGCATAACCCTTATCGGTGGGAATAACCTTAAAAGGAATGTTATGAAAGCGAACATCTTGAGTTTTACCTGCCTTATCGGGTAAAACCTGATAGAATGATTCTTGTGCCAACAAGTTGCATGAAAGGTTCAAAAAAAGAATGAATAGGAAGTATTTGAAAATGTTGATGGATGTTTTTTTCTCCATGACTTTAACTCCTTTTTAAATATGATTCGCTTTATTTAATATAACCTACTATTTTTCAAAAAGTTTTGAATCGGGAATGCCTTAGTTGTCTTTTTATAATTTTTCTACCAGAATATTTAGTCCCTCACCTTTAATTGTTATAGGCTCACCCTGATTAACAGTTATTACTTTTCCGAATGGTTCGTGTAGTAAAACTTGTTTCACATTTTTATTAGTGAATTTCCAAGTATATTGAACTGAATCGGGGGAATCGTTAGCAATTACCATTGCACGCTGATCGGTTTTTAAGTCGCCCCACACTTTATAATGAAGAACACTTGATTGCTGTTTATTCACTGCAAGAACTTTTGCATCCAGATTATCATAATATTTTCCAAAGAATATGATATCTGTCAATTCTTTCCTGATGCGTTCTACCTCTTGAATATATTTTGCCAAGTCGTGATACAAAGGCTGGTCAAGTGTTCCTTGGTAAGAATCAGGCTCTACGCAAATTACTGAACCTGTAAGAATAGCACCATTAACACCTTTGAAATCCCTCGGTGCTGAGACATGTTGACATGATGTCCATTCAGGAAATACATAACGCAAAGGAGATATTTCATAACCTGCTGAATTACGATATCCTATATCAAAATAGGGAATCAGCCTATCGAGTCCGAATTCAGATGCCATGCAAAAATCGGGATTAATAGACTTGCATTTCTTATAAAGACGACCAATAGCCTGCACAAGACCTTCGCATAAGGCTACATCAGGTTTGGCTGTGTTGAGAGGATTGAAATCCAATGTCGAACCGACACATA
>JAKAKY010000219.1 GCA_021824365.1 Bacteroidota bacterium
TGGTGGCTCCTTCACTCAATAATTCAATAACTGTTTCAACCTGTTTTAGCGAGATTTGAACATTTGCCGCAACTAACGAAATAATATTTTGTTCAGGCATAGCGATACATTCAATTTTTTATAATTTCAATTAATTTGGGCAGCGAATATAGGGGCTGTGCAGTAAAAAAAAAATTTAAAAATAAGTGGAGTTTGTTTAGAAGGCGGCTTTATCGAAAAGAATCACATCTTCCGGATGATTACGCATATATTGCTGAATTAAATGCCTGATTACATCATTTTCCGGATAGGGAGTTAATGTATTTTTAAGGCTTTCTACCGATAAATCTTTTATTGTAGTGTCAACCAAACCCATTCCAATGAAAACGCCTTTTTCAATTAAAATATAATGGGTGCCATTTTTAATAGAACAGGTAATAGCATTCGCTTTTAATGATTGAATGGCAGTCTGAACACGAGCATTATACATTGCTATTTCAGGAAGGGGCTGAAGTGGCATCGTTTTATCTAAAAAACATAAGTGTGGTGATAGGTCAAACTGCTTAATTAAATTCCATAAACAATTGTTGGCTTCAGGCAAATGCCTGAAAGATGCCAGTGGGGTTAATTGCTTTTTCCACTTATCTATTGCCAATCGTTCATAACCTTTGCTATCTGTAAAATGGTATAGGCCATATTTTTGTTCCTTAAATTTTTGGCTTTTATTGTAATTGGGCCACCATTTTTTAATTTCAATACTTTCTAAAATAGAGGCAGTAAACTCACTACTGCAAGTGGTAAATTGAATGGCATGTATCTCTCTTAAAAATGCTTGTTTTTGTGCAGATGTTTTGTTATTGGCAAAATGTTGGCTTACTCTTTTTTTAATATTTTTTGCTTTGCCAACATAAATTATTTTTTTTTCCTGATTATAAAAATAGTAAACGCCGGATTGTTCGGGTAGGGCATTAAATTGCGTTTCAGGTATATGTGGGGGTAAATAGGCTGCCGGTTGTTTTCTCTTCATCATTTTTTGTAAATGCCCGCTGGTATCATTTTGTATGAGTAGTTTCAATAATTCGGTAGTAGCTAAGGCATCGCCTGCGGCCCTGTGTTGTTGTGTATGTGGTATTTGTAATGAATGGCAAATGCTGCCTAATCCATATTTAGGTAAACCCGGGAAAATTTTTCTGGATAAACGGATGGTACAAAGTTTATGGCTATTTAATTCAAATCCGCAATTGGCCAATTGTTGTTTTACAAATGCATAATCAAAATTTACATTGTGTGCTACAAAAATCCGGTCTTTGAGTAAATGATGAATATGTGGGGCAATGGAAGAAAACAACGGTGCTTTAGCCACCATTGCATGTGTAATACCCGTTAATGATTGTACATAGGGTTGAATCGGCATTTGCGGATTAACCAAAGTTTCATAAATACCCTCTGTTTTTTTGCCATCGAACAATACTACCGCAATTTCGGTAATACCACTGTACTGAGCATGCCCTCCTGTTGTTTCAATATCTACAATTGCAAACATGTTGCCGTGAAATTAATATTTTTTCATTGCTCCATCAAATTCACGGTTTTTAAATAAGGCATGGCCAATGCATTTCCTTACATTTGCAGCATTTCAATGTAGTATAAATATGCCTGAATTAAGTAAAAATTTTATTCCCGGAGCCATAGAAGCAAAATGGTATCATCATTGGATAGAACAAGGTTATTTTAATAGTAAACCCGATGGCCGTGAAGCCTTTACCGTGGTAATGCCGCCACCCAATGTTACCGGTGTATTACACATGGGGCATTGTTTAAATAATACCATTCAGGATATTTTGGTGCGCAGAGCAAGAATGCAGGGTAAAAATGCTTGTTGGGTGCCCGGAACTGATCATGCCTCTATTGCCACCGAGGCAAAAGTGGTGGGTATGTTGCGGGAAAGAGGTATCGCAAAATCTGCCTTATCTCGCGATGAATTTTTGGAATATGTATGGGAGTGGAAAGAAAAATACGGTGGCATTATTTTAGAGCAACTTAAAAAATTAGGTTGTAGTGTAGATTGGGATAGAACCACTTTTACCATGGATGAAGATTATTACAAATCTGTTATTCAGGTTTTTATTGCATTATATAAGAAAGGATATATCTACCGTGGTCAACGAATGATTCATTGGGATGTGAAAGCAAAAACTGCTTTAAGTGATGAAGAAGTAATACGAAAAGAAACGCGACAAAAATTATATCATATTCGTTACGAATTGGCCAACGGTAATGCTCTTGTGAAGGAATATATTACTATTGCAACCGTTAGGCCCGAAACTATTATGGGCGATGTGGCTATTTGTGTACACCCCGATGATGAAAGGTATCAACATTTGCACGGTAAAAAAGCCATTGTTCCTTTAATAAACCGTGAAATACCCATTATTACTGATGACTATGTGGCTATGGATTTTGGTACTGGCGCTTTAAAAATTACACCTGCTCACGATGCGAACGATTATATGTTGGGACAAAAACATCATTTGCCCGTTATTGATATTTTAAATGATGATGGTACTTTAAATGAAACAGCACAAATAGGCGTGGGGTTAGACAGGTTTGAAGCCAGAAAATGGATTGTGGAAAAATTAACCGAAGCCGGACAAATTGTTTCAACTGAAGATTATACCAGTGAAATAGGCTATTCAGAAAGAACAGATGCAGTAGTTGAGCCCAGGTTAAGTTTGCAATGGTGGGTAAAAATGAAAGCACTGGCAGAACCTGCATTGAAAGCGGTAATGGAAGATGAGATTCAATTTCATCCTGTTAAGTTTAAAAACTTATACCATCACTGGATGGCCAATATTAAAGACTGGTGCATTAGCCGGCAGTTATGGTGGGGGCATCGTATACCTGCATGGTATGATGCACAGGGCAATTTTGCAGTGGCTGCTAACGCGCAGCAGGCTTTATTACAATTGCAGCAAAATAATCCGCAACTTACTGCTAACGATATTTTTCAGGATGAAGATTGTTTAGATACCTGGTTCTCCTCCTGGTTATGGCCTTTTGAAGTATTTAAAGGTTTAAATCAACCAAATAACCCTGAAGTAGCCTATTATTATCCCACCAGCACATTAGTAACAGCCCCCGAAATTATTTTTTTTTGGGTGGCCAGAATGGTGATGGCAGGATACGAGTTCATGGATAAAAAGCCTTTTAACCACGTTTATTTTACGGGTATTGTACGTGATAAACTGGGAAGAAAAATGAGTAAAAGCCTTGGTAATTCACCTGATTTATTAGGGCTGATTGATGTGTATGGCGCCGATGCCGTTCGCTTTGGTATTATGATTGCCTCACCGGCTGGTAATGATATTTTGTTTGATGAAAGCAGTTTAGAACAGGGTAGAAATTTTAATAATAAATTGTGGAACGCACTTAAACTAATTAAACTGTGGGAGGGAAGAATTGCTGATACTGTTTCGGATATGAACGATAGTGCCTTTGCGTTGAATTGGTTTGAAAACCGTTTGTTGCAGGCACAGTTAGAAGTAGAACAGTTAATGACACAATTTAAACTCAGTGAGGCTTTGAAAGTGATATACTCACTTATCTGGGATGATTTTTGCAGTTGGTACCTCGAATGGGTGAAGCCCGGGTTTGAACAACCCATTCATAGAAATGTATACCAAAAAACCATAACTTTTTTTGCAGGATTGTTACAATTGTTGCATCCCTTTATGCCCTTTATTACCGAGGAAATTTATCACTTACTGGCCGAAAAAACCGACGATTTATGTGTGAAGCAAATACCCCCTGCACAAAAATTTGATACGGTTATACTACAGGAAGCTGAATTATTGAAAAAAGTAATTACGGCTATTCGTGAAACAAGGGTTAAAAATAGCCTCAAACCTAAAGATGCAGTTGAAGTTTTTGTGGAAACAAAACAGCCGCATGTTTTTAAAAGTATTCAACAAATTATTTGCCGGCAAATCAATGCTACAACATTTACAATAGTTGAAAGTCATGTTAACAATAGCATCGTAGTTGCATTGGAGACAGATAAGTTTTATATACTTTCAGAAGCTACTTTAGACAACCAGTCTTTAAAAGAAACTTTATTAAAAGATTTGGCTTATCAAAAAAACTTTTTACTGAGTGTAGAAAAGAAACTAAGTAATGAAAAATTTGTTCAAAATGCAGCACCTGCTGTTCTTGCCATTGAACAGAAGAAAAAAACCGATACATTAGCCAGAATTAAAACGATTGAAGAATCGCTACAGGCATTAAACTAAATTGTTGAAACACAAACATTCAAACAACATGAAAAAATGTATTGCTTTATTTGTTTTTTTATTTGGTAATTATCTGGTGCATGCACAAAATATGGATATCAATATTTTAAAAAATATCAATCCGCAAAATCCCAACAATATTATTTGGCGGGGTGCCACCAGTTCGGCCTATCCTGTTAGTATTGGTGTTCCTGCAGGTATATGGCTGGTAGCTACTATCGAGGGCAATTCAACTTTGCAACAAAAAGCTTATGCAGTAGGAAGCGGTGTTATATTATCTGCCGGAG
>JAKAKY010000220.1 GCA_021824365.1 Bacteroidota bacterium
ACAATGAATTGCCGGGGCTTTGCATTCAAAATGATTTGCTTTCTAAAAAATAAACACCATAATCAACAGGCGGCGTATCCGGTGCTGCAATCCAATATGCCGGCCATGTATGATGAATGAGATGCGGATTAATCGTTTGTGTATTGACCACCTGTGCCATAAAAAATAAATAGAGGCAGGCCATCATTCGTTTGGTTATTGGCATAAAATGTTGTTTTAAAATAGTGGACATGATTGAATTGCTTTTGCTCAGTTAACAACCATCTGTCTGTTCTTGTTATGTTACAGTATATGGTGAACATTTAAAAACAACTCAGCATGATAACAGAAGATGACAGTACAATTGATTCAAGTGGTTTTTCCGTAGTATAAATATCCATAAACATGACGAGCCTCATACTTTAATTTTTGGGTAGGAAATACTTTGCATGCACCTTAAACACCTACAAATTGCCCCACATGCAGCTACCATATCAATTAACACAGCAAAAGCAGGTACATCGCTTATGGAAAAGCATACAGCTTATATTTTGGAGCATTGGTTGTGTTATATTTTTGGCATTGATTTTTTTTCCTAAAACGGGGGTTTTGCTTTTTTGGAATATCTTAATACCGGTAGCCCCTGCCTTATTGGTTTTTGCAACCGGCTTTTGGCGCAACGTTTGTCCATTATCTACCACCGTATTATTGCCAAGATACTTGAATGTATCTAAAAGAAAGCGCATAAGTGTGCAGTGGCAAAGCCGTTTGCATTTTATTTCTATTCTCGCATTGTATATTATTGTTCCATTAAGGCATCCTGTTTTCAATAATAATGGGCATGCAACTGCCCTATTATTAATGCTGCTGATTGCAGTGGGAATAACGATGGGATTTTTCTTTGACTGGAAAAGCGCCTGGTGCTCAACCCTTTGTCCCATACATCATGTAGAAAAATTATATGGCGGAAAACAACTGTTCTCATTGCCTAATGCACATTGCACGGAATGTGTTAATTGTTCTTTACCATGTCCGGACTCAACGCCTAATTTTCATCCCGGCAAAGCACATAAATCAATACTACAAAAAATAAACGCCTTACTGATAATTGGGGGATTTCCGGGCTTTATTTGGGGCTGGTTTCAGGTACCCGATGTGTATGATACCACCATTCCCATTCAACTCTTCAATGTGTATGCATTACCCTGGATGGGTGCTGCTGGTTCCATTATTCTGTTTCTGTGTTTAATTTCTTTTCTCGATAAAAAATCTGCAGATGTACTTATTCAAATTTTTGCAGCTGCCGCTGTTTCAACTTATTATTGGTACCGCATACCTGAATTGTTTGGGTTTTCAAAAATTGGTAAAGACGGGCTTCTCATTTCATTAAAAAACACCTTACCGGAATGGGTAATCACCTTCCTGGTTATACTGCTTATTTCGGTGTTTGTATGGTGGCTGGTGTTTAACAAAACAAGACATAAAAGCTGGCTGATACGTCCCGTTTTTGCAAAAAGAAAAGAACAGGCATTTCATTCGCTTAATAAGCAATAAAGCAACAAGCATTATTTAAAACAGCTGTAATATTATATTTCCGGAGCCCAACCGGGTTCATAATTCCTGCTCCAGAGTGCCATTGCTTCCACATCATCAATAATATGGCCATTACTATTATCGCAATACAGGGTACGGCCTACCCTTTGCGCAATATTGGCGAGATGGCATAATAATACACTTTTACTCCCCTCCGTTACCGGAGAGGTAATTGTTGTTTTTCCCCGAACTGCCTCGATGAAATTACTGAAATGATAAAAGTCTAAATTACCATTGGAACTCACCGGATTGGAAGGATCAGCTACCACCTCACTTTTCACCGCTTTCACTAATTTATTGTCTTTATCATAAATGGCATAATCACCGCCGCCTTTGTTCACTAAAGTCCCTTTGTCACCATAAATAATAAATCCGCGGCCTGCACCTTCTACCGGATAAATATTACAACTCCTGCTTTCCCATGTAATGGCTTTTTGATGGTCAAATTCAAATCCGGCAACCTGCGTATCGGGTGTTTGCCAGTCGTCTTTAAAGGCATAACGTCCACCGGTTGATGAAACTTTGGTGGGATAATCCACCCCTAAAAACCAACGGCAGCAATCTATTTCATGGGTACCATTATTACAGGCTTCTCCTGTTCCCCAATGCCAAAACCAATGCCAGTTATAATGAATTAAATTATCCTGATAAGGCTTTCTTGAAGCAGGACCCTGCCACAAATCATAATCTAAAGTAGATGGTACCGGTACCACCTTGCCGTAGCCAATACTGCTTCGGTTATTGGCATACCAGCCTTTGGCAAAATAGGTATTACCAATAATGCCATTATGTACTAAGTTCACGGCCTCAATTAAACTGGGGAACGACCTGCGCTGATTACCCATTTGAATCAGTTTGCCGTAACGTTGCATGGCAGTAACAATCATTTCGCCTTCATGCGGATTTTGACCACAAGGTTTTTCCACATACACATGTTTGCCGTTCTGAACGCCTAAAATGGCCGCCGGGGTATGCCAATGATCGGGAGCGGCAATCACCAAAGCATCAAAGTCTTTTTGTGTAACTAACTTACGTATATCGTGTACAACAATGGGTCTCCGTTGGGCATTCTTCAAAGCATCTAATCCGTTTTTAATAGCGCCATCTTCTACATCGCATATATAAGCTACCTCTACATTAGGTAACTGCGAAAAGCTTTTTGCCAGATAAGCGCCCCTGCTATTAACACCCATCACAGCAACCACCACTTTATTGCTCGGTGCTAATTTGCCGAAAACAGGAAAGTTTAAAATGGTTACTCCTGCCGAAGCCAATGATACTTGTTCTATAAATTTTCTACGTTGCATGGTATTGTATTTTTTATGTACCCGGCTGCAGGTTGTTGATGATGCTGTTGTTGCGTCGCACACTTGTACCATTGTAACGCTATGCAACCGGGTAGATTCAATTATTTCAATGTTCGCATTTTAATACTTCTAAAACTTACTTCGTTGCCATGATCCTGCAATAAAATATGCCCTTCTTTGGCCTCGCCAAAATTTTTCCGGATTTTAAATTTGCTAATGGCTACCAATGCCCTGAATGCAGGAGAGTTTCTGTCGTATTCCAATACTTTGATGCCATTCAAATAATGCTCCACATGATTATTCGGATATACCACAATCCTACCTGTATTCCAACTACCAATAGGGTGTACAAAACGGGGCTGCTTTTGTGCAGGTATTAAATCATACAACGATGACAATGTTCTATCGCCATCCCTTCCCAATTTAGCATCGGGGTGTAATGCATCATCTAACACTTGATATTCTAATCCGATAGCAGACCCCTCATTGTGTTCGGTAAGAGTTACAAAATATTTAACGCCACTGTTAGCGCCGGGTGTTAACTTAAATTCAAATGATAAATCAAAGGCGCTGTATTGGCCCAAAGTAACAACATCGCCACCATTGCCTCCCTCTTTCCCTTGTGATGACAACACAGTGATCATACCGTCTTTTATCTGCCAGTCTGTTTTAGGAAAATGATCTTTATACGCCCCACGCCATCCATCACTGTTTATACCATTGAACAATAAAGTCCATCCCCATTGTTTTTCTGCAGTACATAAATAGTTAGGAATATTGTTCACAACGTACAGGGGTTTGTGAAAAACAGTCGGTTGAATATTCCCTGTTTGAATGCGAATATTTTTAAAATATACTTTCTCACCTGCCAATGTTGTATTTTTGCCAATGCTGTGCACTTGTAATGCAATAAATCCTTTAGCATCTAAAGTATCTACCACATACGCTGCAGGCACACCATTAATCCATGTTTTTATTTCATGGTCAATACATTCAATTTTAATGTGATTAAATCTGCCTGGCAAATATGCATTTTGAGCTTCAGGATTCAAACTAAGCGGATATAACCAATCGCGGCGCGCTTCATCATATAAACCTCCCGTCCATTTTCTGGAAGAAGGATCTAATTCATATTGATATCCATACACCCTTCCTTCAGCATTCACATGGCTGCGTAATTGTATGCCGGAATTAGAAGTACTATCGGGCAGTTTGGCATCTAATTCTAAAACAAAGTTGCCATATTTAGTTTCGGTTCTTAAAAAACTATTGGGCGAGCCGGCTACTGTTTCACCCACAATCATTCCATCCTGAACAGTATACTTTGCAGTGCCTGCCACCTGTTGCCATCCTTTTAAATTTTTTCCATTAAACAATGACACCCATTGTTGGGCATGCAGTTGTGTAGTACACATAAATGATAATAATAACAGTTTTTGGAAGCGTGTGCGTTTCATATAACCGCAATTAAGGTTTTGAAATGTACAATCTTCTTCTTATTTCTACAATTAAAAATTGCTTAGCAACAAATAAGATTTAGTCAGATGTGAACGTATTGTCGGCACAATCAGCAAATAACCAGGTGAATGATAAGGCATATT
>JAKAKY010000027.1 GCA_021824365.1 Bacteroidota bacterium
TTTTAGGCAAAGGAATATTTAATGATAGTTCTTTGTTAAAACGAATAACGCTATCTGCAAAAGTTTTTTTCATTACCATATTAGCTTCACAGCATTCAAACCAAACAATAAAGTTATTGTTTGAACGCATAGCGAAACCTTAAAATAATGAAAGGAATGAAATTTTATACTTATTCCGGCTCCTGCGCAGCAGTAACTTTAGGTGCATACCATTTATCGCGTATCCAGAATGCAACATTTACCAATGTAATTAAAGCAGGCACTTCAACCAGCGGACCAATTACGCCGGAAAATGCTTCCCCACTATTGATGCCAAATACACCAATTGCTACAGCAATGGCCAATTCAAAATTGTTACCGGCAGCAGTAAAAGCAATAGATGCATTCACCGAATAATCTGCACCCATCTTTTCCCCGATAAAGAAACTCACCAAAAACATAATGGCAAAATAAATAACCAGAGGTAATGCTATACGCAGCACATCAAAAGGAATCTGAACAATCAATTCACCCTTTAAACTAAACATCACCACAATGGTAAATAAAAGTGCAATTAAGGTAATAGGTGAAACAAAAGGTATAAACTTATTTTTATACCACTCTTCGCCTTTAGCTTTCAATAAAAAATAGCGGGTTAAAAACCCGGCAACAAAAGGAATTCCTAAATAGATGGCAACACTTTCTGCAATATGTCCAATGGTAATATTGACTGTATTGCCTGAAAATCCAAAAAGAGGTGGTAAAACAGTAATAAAAAAGTAAGCATATACACTATACAACAATACCTGAAAAATACTGTTCAGTGCTACCAATCCAGCTGCATATTCCCTGTTGCCTTCTGCTAATTCATTCCATACTATCACCATCGCAATACAACGAGCCAATCCAATTAAAATGAGCCCTGTCATATAAGCAGGATAATTGTGCAAAAAAATAATGGCAAGAAAAAACATCAAAAAAGGCCCAATAATCCAATTCAAAAAAAGTGACACACTTAATACCCTTGTATTTGTAAATACTTCTTTTAACTTGTCGTATTTTACTTTGGTAAATGGCGGGTACATCATTAATATTAAACCGATTGCCAACGGAATATTGGTGGTACCTGATGAAAATGAATTAATAAAATTAGCGGATGAAGGAAAAAAATAGCCAATAGATACACCGACTGCCATCGCCAGAAATATCCACAATGTTAAGTATCTGTCTAAAAAACTCAAATGTTTTCTTTCTTGTGCAGGAGCGCAATTATTTGCTGCCATAACTAAATTTTCTTGATTGGAATAAATTTTAGTAATTCAATCGCAATATTACGATGTTATTTTTGATTATAACAACAAAAAGAAGAAACTATTTTATTGAATGCTGAGAGTGTTTGTTTCTATATTTTTTTATTTTCGTTTTTTTATAATATCTCTTATTCTTGTTGCACTTTCATAATCTTCTTTAGCTAACACATCTTTCAGCAACGATTGTAATTGTTCAATAGAATATTCGGCCAAAGAGCCCCTAAATGTGCTTAGCTTAGTTTCCACTTCTTGTATTGCAGCTTCATCTAAGACAAAATCGTAAACATAGACTGGACAATTAAATCGTACTGCTAAAGCCAGTGCATCACTAGCACGACAATCAATTTTTTTTTCATGTTTATCAACAGTGATTAGTACCAACCAGGCTTGAAACATTCCATCAATAATATTGTGAATGATAACTTCTTTTAAAGTGGCCCCAAGTTCATTTATTGTAGTTTTAAAAATATCGTGGGTTAAAGGACGAGGCAGTTGCATCCGTTCCATATGTATAGCAATAGCTTGTGCTTCAAATGCGCCAATAATAATTACAATTCGTTTTTTTTCTTGCAAATCTTCTAGTACCAACGAAAAATTGCCTGGCGACGATTGACTGGTATTTAATGCCACTATTTCTACTTCTTTTTTCTCCATTTATTTTATAGGTTTAAACAAATGTATTTTACATTAAAACAAATCTACACAGTTCATCTACATCATCAAATGGTGCAATTACTTGACCATCGCTTCGTAATTTATACAAGCCATTCGTTTCTATTTCAATGTCGTAATTTCTGCCAATGTAGATACGGTTATTCTCTTGTTTTATAATTTCAATACTATAATATTGCAATGCACCTAGTATTAATTCTTTTGCATTCATCTTACATTAAATTTTCTTTTATTACCATTGCACCATACCCAATGCAAAGCAATGCCGATGCAAAAATTAAAACGGTCTGCAGCATATTATTACTAATAATTTTTTTACTGAATGGCAAACTAAAAGCACCAGCAGCTATCATCATACCACCTACTGAACCTAAACCAAAAAGCAATAAATAAATTAAGCCATTGGTAATGGTTTGAGAGTTGCCTAATACAATTAATATTAATGCTCCACTACCTGCTAAGCCGTGTATTAAACCAATTAAGTAAGCTGGCCAACAGGAATGCTCTTTCGTGGTTTTTGTAACAGTATGTATGTGTGTATGCGAATGTGCATGTCCGTTAGGATGTGTGTGTAGCACAGGTTCTTCTTTTGTGTACCATTGGTAAATTCTATAAATACCTAATACCACCAACATTACACCAACTGCGGCCTCAAAGTATTTAAAAGTAGCTGGCGCTATTTTAAATTTGAGTAGCAAAAAAATAATACCAATTAATAGAATAGTGGATGTGTGCCCAAAGCCCCAATACATTCCATCTTTAATTGCTTTAAATGTTTTGTTTCGTATAGTTACCATATTGCTTACCGCCAAAATATGATCGGTTTCAAAGGCGTGTGTAAAGCCAGCATAAAGGGTCAATAAAATTGTCATGTTAATCATTTTATTACCTATAAAATAAGATTCGATGATTACCCGTATCGGCAGCTACTAAAATATCGTTGAAACAATTTATACCAAAAGGCCAATATATTTCATTGTCAAAAGTTGTTTTCATACTTAGAGATGTTTCGCCGTGAGTTTCAAAGTTGGGTTGCCCTATTTGCATATCGGCAGTGGCACCGTGGAGTGTTGGTATTTGATGATGTATTATTAATCGGCTATTGCCTGTGTCGGCTACTGCTATACCATTTTTATAAAAGCAGGCATCATACACCCAATTTAAAGTATTGGCATTGGGTTTTAAGCGATATTGATTTTGCCCATTATCATTTATATTTTTTTGCCCTAATATTACATCGGCAGTTTTTGTAAGCGCATCTTTCCAATAGTTCCAAAGTAATACTCGGTAATACTGTGTGTCTATAATTGCTATAGCGCCATTATTACTTAGTTTTACAGCATAAGGCCATACTGCATTATTATTATCATAATCTTTATCGGCAAAAGTTTCTTGTCCTATTACTGCATCGGCAGCAGCAAAATTTGTGGTGGGTATGGAACTAAAATAAAGTACTCTTCTATTACCAGTATCGGCTATCCAAAGTGCAGTGCCATTACTATACACACCGTAGGGCCAATTTAAAGTTTGTGCTGTAGGTGCTTTGCCAATACCTATCGCATTGGTTTGATTACTTTTAAAATCCATTTGTCCAACTACCACATCTGCTTCCTGAAAATTGTGTGATGGCATTTTGTGCCAAATTAATACCCTATGATTCCAAGCATCGGCAACAATTAATTTTTCGTCATTAGTCCAAATGCCCGACGGATATTGTAGCGATGAAGCCGATACCATTTTGCCAGCATTTCTTTCTGTGTCATTGTTTTCTTTTTGCCCTAATACTACATCGGATTGTTGATGCGATTGAAAGGAAAAATTATACCAAATAAAAACCCTGTTTTGCCCTGTATCACTTACCACCAAAGTGTGTTGATGCAAATACACGCCTCGTGGCGCAAGTAAAGGATTGTTTACTTCACCGTAAAATGCTGCTATTTTTTTTAAATTATTCAATTGTTTTTTTATTATTGACTTAGCAAATTCTTGGAAGCTGTTCGCCTGGCAACATATTTACTATTCGTTTGCCACCAATACTGCTTTGTAATATTACTTGCCCTAAATGTTGTTGCGTGATATTGCCAAATACCTTTGCATTTTTACCATTTTCATCTTGTTGTAAAAAATGAATTACCTCGTTGGCAATTTCCTTTTTTACAACAGCAATAAATATGCCTTCATTTGCTACATACAATGGATCTAAACCCAACATTTCGCAAGCTCCATTTACTTGTTCATTTACTGGTATGTCTATTTGCATAATATCAACACCATAATTTCCATCTTTGGCGATTTCATTTAATACAGATGCTAAACCGCCTCTGGTAGCGTCTCTTAAAAAATGTATATCCTCACCAAACTGATCAAGTAGTTTTTGTATTGTAAAATTTAGGTTAGTAGTATCGCTTACAATATCTGTTTCAAATTCTAACCCAGTGCGTTTACTCATTATAGCAATGCCGTGTTCGGCAATATTGCCACTTACAATTACTACATCCGCATCCATTATATTAGTTAATTTTATATTAGCTTTTGGGTGTATAACTCCTATACCCGATGTGTTAATGAATATTTTATCGCCTTTCCCTTTTTCTACTACTTTGGTATCGCCGGTTACTACTTGAACATTGGCTTTAGTACAACACTCTTTTATACTATTTAAAATTTGCCAAAAAGTGTCAATTGGCAAACCTTCTTCTATAATAAAAGATAGCGATAAATATTTTGCCATTGCACCACACATTGCCAAATCGTTAACAGTGCCATTAATAGCTAATTCGCCAATATTACCACCTGGGAAAAAAAGTGGATTCACTACATAGCTATCGGTACTAAATGCTAATTGACCTTGTAATTCAAATACTGCACCATCATGTTTTTGGTTCAGCAAATCATTTTGCAATATATTAAACACCCCACTATTAAGAAGGTTATGCGTTAAAACCCCGCCACTACCGTGCCCCAAATTAATAGTAGTAAAGTCAAACTTAGGCATTGGACAGGATAGTTGCATTTGTATATTTTCTTTCATTTGATTGTAATACCTTTTTTAAAACATTATGCCATTACATCTACTTTACTAAAATGATAGTAAGCTGCACAAGCTCCTTCGCTACTTACCATTGGTGCACCTATCGGATTTATTGGCGTACATTTTTTACCAAACTGTGGACACTGATTTGGTTTTTTTATACCTCGTAAAATTTCACCAGCAATACACTCGGCGCTTTCATTCACTTTATCAATCTGTATATCAAACTTTACATTAGCATCATAGCCTTGTAGTTCTTTTCTTATTTCGTAACCACTCATGGGTATTTCGCCAATGCCACGCCATTCTCTATTGCACACTTTAAAAACTTGTTGTATTACTTTTATGGCTTCGGTGTTACCTTCAGGTTTTACCACTCTACTGTATTGGTTTTCTAATTTGTATTCGCCTTTTTCTAATTGTTTAATCAGCATTAAAATCCCTTGCAATAAATCTACTGGCTCAAAACCTGTAATTACTATTGGTAATTTATTTTTTTCTACTAAAGGAGAATACTCACCAATACCCATTATAGTACAAACGTGGCCTGCTGCCAAAAAGCCCTGTACTACGTTATTTTCGTCGTTTACCAATGCTTCAATAGCTGGTGGCACCAATACGTGAGATGTAAGAACAGAATAATTTTTTATACGCTCTCTTTTAGCGTGCAAAACACTTAATGCATTAGCAGGAGCTGTAGTTTCAAAACCTACTGCAAAAAATACGACTTCTTTTTCGGGATTTTGTTTTGCTAGAGTAACAGCTTCTAAAGGTGAATATAAAATACGAACATCGGCACCATTTGCTTTTGCTTCTAACAAGCTTTTTTTACTGCCAGGCACACGAAGCATATCGCCATAAGAACAAAGAATTACATTTCTTTCTTCGGCTAGATATACTGCCTTATCTATTAAATGCAATGGTGTAACACATACTGGGCAGCCGGGGCCATGCACCATAGTAATGTTTTTTGGTAGCAATCCAATAATGCCATTCTTTACTAAACTATGTGTTTGACCGCCACATATTTCCATAATTGTCCACGGTTTAGTGTTTATTTTATGCAACTCATTAAGATATTGATTTACTACAGAAGCATCTCTATATTCTGTAAGATATTTCATACGTTGTATTTTTATAAAAATATTGTCAAATTAATTATAGCAAAAAATGGTGTTTCGGGAGTAAAATTTATTTCAGAATCTAGTGCAGTTTCATTTTGTAATTGCTTTCTGTATCAAACTGCGTCTCTTTTCACTTTGAACTATTGCGTTTTGAATTGAAATTTTATTAATATAATCCATAATGTATACGTCTACTTTTTGTGCAAAAGTTAGACTTATAAACATGAAACATAAAATAAATGTAATTGCTTCCATTCTTTAATTTATTCTACTTGAGTATGTTCTATGATTTCATCTATTTCTCCTATTTCTTTTAGATACTCAAAAGTTTTAGCAGCTTCGGCTTCATCTATTTTACTAATAGCAACACCTACGTGTACTAATACATAATCACCCACATCGGCAGTAGGCAACATTTCTAAAGATGCTTCTTTAATGATACCACCAAAAGAAACTTTGGCCATACGTACCATACCATTGTGAATAGTTTCGATGCTTTGGATTTTTCCTGGAATTGCTAAACACATATATTTTTTGTTTTTTTATTAATGCTATTAAAATTTTGTTGTTGTATATTGTCTATATTTTGATCATAAAATACCATTTGCCCAAATGAAATATTTTCGTCGTTGGGTGATAATTGTTGATGAAAAAATAATTTAAACTTTTCATTGAGTTGTTGCTGTAACATATCCGTTAATAAACTATTTTGGAACACACCGCCACTAAAAGCTATATTTTTTATACCAATATTATTTGCAACAATTTCAATAATATGCACGAGCGAAAAATGAAATTTTGCCGCAATAAATGCTGTATCTTTCTTTTTTAAGATATCTCTTACAATGCCATTAAATAAAGTAGTAGTAGGTATGCGATACAAATGTGCGCCATTCATAAAATAGCTTTCTTGCATTTCGTAACCATTATTAACAGTATAACTTTCGGCAACTGTTTGCAAATACATTGCGGCTTCGCCTTCATAATTTTGTTTGTTACTAAGGTTAAGCAGTGCAGCTACTGCATCAAATATTCTACCCATAGAGCAGCAGTTAATTACCGAATTGCTTTGCAAAATTTTTTTATACAATGCCCATTCGGTATCGGTGAATTTATGTTTCAGCAATGCATCGCTACCCAATACATCGTTGCATATTGATAGTGCCGACAAACGAGGTTCTTTAGCCATTTTATCGTTCAGAAATAGCGGAAAATAATCGAAATAATAACAACGAATCATTGCATTATTTTCATACTTAATAAATTCGCTTCCCCAAATTTGTGCATCATCTCCTAAGCCAGCACCATCCCATATTACACCCAACACAGCTTCGTTATTTTGTAGCAAATTATTTTCGGCAAGTACTGCTGCAAAATGTGCTTTATGGTGTTGTACTTGAACTAATGGAATAGTATTAATTTCGCTTAACTCATTTGCCAACTGACTAGAAAAATAATCTGGATGTTTGTCGGCTACAATTAATTGTGGTTGCGTTTGTAATAAATTTTGCAAATGTGCTAATGTATTGAGATAGGATTGTTGTGCTTCAATAGTATAAGTACTACCTAAGTATTGGCTAACATAGGTTTTATCGTTTGTTTGTAATGTAAAACTACTTTTCATTAATGCACCAGTTGCAAGCATTGTATAGCGGTACTTTTGTATATAACTTAAGTATGTAGGTGCTAATCCTCTTGAGCGTCGAATAATTATTTGCCGCTTGAATAGTGGTGTAAATTGCAATACACTATCATCTTGTGGTATTACAATTTCTCTATTATGTGTTACTATATAATCAGCAATATTGTTCAAGTGTTGTAACGCATCTTCGTCATTAAAAATAATTGGACTATTACTAATATTGGCACTTGTGCAAATTAGTGGTTTATTAAAAGTATTAGCTATTAAATGAAGCAACGGTGAATTGGGTAACATAGCACCAATGCAGTTTAATGCTGGTGCAATTTCGTTTAATGCTAATGGTGTATTGGGCTTACTTTTTAATAAAACAATAGGTGCTACTATGGAACTTAAACTTTTTTGTTCTATATCATTGATGAAAGCAAATGATGTTAATTCCTCTATATCTTTAAACAAAATTGCTAATGGTTTGGTAGGTCTGTTTTTTCGTTGACGCAAAAATTGAATGCTATATGCATTTGTAGCATCGCATAATAAAACATAACCTCCAATTCCTTTAACAGCTAGTATTTTACCTTCAGATAAATACTGTTGAATTGCATCTAATATTTCAGTATTGTTCAATGATTCTTTTTTACCCAAAGCGGAAAATAATTGCAACTGAATACCACAATCGGGGCAAGAGTTGGTTTGCGAATAAAATCTTCTATCGGAAACATCATTATATTCTATCTGGCAAGATTTGCACATTGCAAATTTTTGCATCGTAGTATTTTCTCTATCATAAGGCAATTGTGTAGCTATTGAATATCGTGGACCACATTGTGTGCAAGTAATAAAGGGATATTGAAATCTTTTATTTGTTGCATCTTGCAATTCCGCTTTACAATGCTGGCACATTGCATAGTCAGGTGTTAGCAATACATTGGGCGTGGCATTATTAATGCTATCTGCTATTTGAAATTTATAGAACTCTTTTTGTTGAATTTTATTGATACTATGCTGTATAATATTTGCTAATGTTGGTGGATGATTTACCAAATGAGTATAAAATTTTTCAGCAATTTCTTCGGTAGCGTTACATTCAATATGCACACCATCGGCACTATTGCTTATGCATCCATTAAGGCCAAATTCCTTTGCTAATTGCACCGCATAAGGCCTAAAGCCAATGCCTTGTACAATGCCACTTAAGTGAATATGATATGTATGAATAGTTTGCAAATAAAAATAAAATTAAATAACTACTTGACTTTCTTTTTTTGCTTGTACTTTTTGTTGCAACCAATTGCACCAATCATCAATACCATCGCCATTTAAACTGCTAATAGATATTACCTCAATATCTGGATTTATCTCTCTGGCGTCTTTGGTTACAGCATCTACACTAAAGGGTACATAGGGCAATAAATCGGACTTGCTTACCAGCATTAATTCGCTGGTTAAAAACATACGTGGATATTTTTTAGGTTTGTCATCCCCTTCTGTACTTGCAATAAGTGTTACACGATATTCTTCGCCTAAATCAAATGCAGCAGGACAAACCAAATTGCCTACATTTTCAATAAATAAAATATCCAAATCTTTATAATCGAAATGATCTAGTGCCTGCAATATCATTTGCGCCTCAATATGGCACATACCTCCTGTTACTATTTGCAAACAATCAATGCCGGCTTCTCTGATACGAATAGCATCTCTTTCTGTTTCGGGGTCGCCAACTAATACACCAATTTTTAGTTTATCCTTTAGCCGCTTGCCTGTTTCCTGGATTAAGGTGGTTTTACCACTGCCTGGCGACGAACATATATTTAACACTAAAATATTATGTAGTGCCAGTTTGTCCTTAATAGCGTTAGCTACAAAATCGTTGGCTTTTAATAAATTTAAAGTAGTGTTTTCGCATTGTACACTACCCACGGGAGCTCTGTTACTTTTTGGTTGACTCATTTTCATTATTTTTCAAATTCTACTTTACTAATTAACATTTCTTCTCCTTGTATAACATTTTTAGAAGGTGTTTGGCAAAAGCCACAAATAAATTTATACTGTTGCACTTGCGTTTCTTTGTTACAATTATTGCAATGTATTATTATCGGTAATACTTCTACAGCAAGCGTTGTATTTCTGTATTTAGGTTCATCTTCTAATACCGCTTCAAATGCATTTTGCATTAAAATGGGTTGCACATTACTTAACTCTCCAACGGTTAAATGTATAGTTCTAATATCACTAAATCTATCCGAAAATTCAGCTTCCAGTGTATTAAATATATTTCTTACTAATGATATTTCGTGCATTAATTTTAGTGTTATTTGATAGTAAAAATAGGTTAGTATTGGCATTAAAGTAACAATAAATTAATTACTTAGAAAATATTTTCTAATTATTGGCTTCGGCTTTTATTTGCTCCAATTTAGTAATGTTTGATTTTGCATTTTCTATCATTTCTGCATCATTAGTTATCTTTAATATTTCATTTGCTACCGCCATCATATCATTATATCTATCTTCATCAAATTCTTCTTTATTTCTTACATACCAACTTGCTTCTAAATAATTGGACAGGGTTAATACTCTTTCGATAGGATATTTTTCGGCGGTGCGAATGTCCAAAGATTCTCTGTACCAAGCTAGTGCTTTGTCAAAATTATCGGTATGTATCGATGCTGGATATTTAGTATAGGCATTGCCCAAGCTATTACATATCATAGCAAATTCATAAGGAAAATCTATCTTATTGTAATAATTAAGAGCCTCATTAAATGACGAAACCGAAACAGCTGCCCATAGCCCCTTCTTTTTTACTTCGTCAGGAATTTCGGCATATACCTTACCGAGTTGATGTTGAATTTCGGCAAAAATATCAGGAGCATTTTCTTTGGTAAAAACTCTTAAAGCTTCCTGATAAGATTCTATGGCAGTTCTATAAAATTGCGGATTGCCATTTTGTGCCCAAGTTTGCAACAAGGTGCCTTTTGTAAATTGTGCTTGTGCCAATAATTCTTCTAATTGTTCTTCATCAAAAATTTTAATAGCACGATTAACATAGCCTAATGCTTCGCTAAAACTATTGTTGAGGGTTGCAATATAACTAGCATCCGTCAATACCATTGCAGCTTCTACCCTTCTATTATTAGCTTCATAATATACTAAACATTCCCATAATTTTTTTTTTACATCTTCCATTAAGGTATTTTCATAAGGCACTTTAATTTTTTTGATTCCTATTTTGCATTGCAGATCTTTAAATGCTATGGTCACTTTATTACTTGTGTTTTGTTGTAAAAAACTATTGATCAAGGTTTCGGCTTTGTCTATTTTACCTAAATCAATAAACAATTGTGCCAATTGGTAAATACTAAATTGTTTTTGTTCTGCATCGTTATTTGCAGCAATGGCTTTTTCATAGCTTTCAATAATTTCGGTTTCCGAAAATGGGCTTTCAATAATGCCGTAATGCAAAGCAACCGCATTATTGTGTAAGGAAACTGCATTGGTTTCCGGAGTTATGGCATCGGCTACATTTACACCATTATGCAAACGATTTAATAAATCAATATGCGGCAATACAGTGGGCTGTGTTTGCAATAATTCGAAAGCCTTATCATAATTACCTAATTTAGCATACACTATGCCCAAAAGTAGTTCATTGCTATAAGGCATAATTGGCAATAGCACTGGCGGCTGTGCATTTTCCCAATCGGGTAGTACGGTTATATGGTCACTTACTTTAATAGCGGCAGTTTCTGTTGCTGTGATAGTAACCTGCACTAATTCGTTTAGCCTATGTTCATTTTTGATGAGCCGTTGTGTATTGTCAAATACATCAGTTGCAGCAAATATTGTAATCATTGTTGTTTATAGTGAGTTGACTTCTTTTATCTTTTTGAATAGTTTTAAAATAATAATTGGCAAAAATTTCTACTTTCTTTTGGCTTTCATATTCTTCCTTAAAATATTTACAAAGCAGCCGTACAGGATGGTGTATCCATATAAAATGAAACTTAATTTTTCATCTACCTTTTTGCTGATACAGCTGATAATTTACTGCAGCATCATTCAACCAATTATCGTTTTCCAAAAAAGACAAATCGGCTACACTACCCGTATAATCTGTAAATACGATGTTGAACATATTTTATTTAGGTAAGATGATAGTAAGAATTTTCATTTTTTCGTCGGCAATATACTCCAGTGATCTATCGCTACTATCCATATCATTGTCAATCAACAATTCTTCTACCGAAATACTTCTATCGCCTTTACTATTTTTAAATTTCAGCATACTCATGGCTGTTTTATGCAGGCTTCTAAAAAGGTCATCGTGTTGTGAAGCCATTAAAATGGTATTTTTTGCCGGATAGTATACCCAATTAACCTGTTCTGCATCTTCAAATATTTTTGCCACAATTTGATGGTCTATAATAATATGTTTATTTGTTAGCACTACCAAGTAAGCAATTTTTTTAGTTTAGGGTTTGTGTTAACTTTAATTCATCCTGTAGTATTAATTTTACTACTTTATCGCCAGCCGTTTTTACCACATCGCTTAATTCCATTTCCAGTTTAGTATTATCAATTGCAATTAAATAAACAGTTATATCATCGGGGTATTCATCCTGCATAATTTTTTTGGCATAGCTCAATGCCTGATCCCATTTAATGCTGTGCAAAAAAACCATTGGGTCTTCTTGTGGTGTGGCCAGCACTTCTTTAGCAGGTACTTTGTACAAGGTGCCAGGTTTTTCACCGGTATTTATAACACCGTCTACCAATATTATTTTTTTATGCCCTTTTAGTTTAAATAATACTTCAAAAGCTCCGGTACCCATATCCAGTATAGAAATATTTTCATCCTGGCCAATTGTTTTTTTTAATTCATCAATCACATATATGCCAACGGCATCATCACTACGATAGGGATTGCCAAGGCCCATAATGGCGGTTTTTAAATTTTGCATTATATGTTAAATGTTATTTTACAAAGTTTACTTAAAAAAATAGAAATTAATTTATAAAGATTTGCCCAAAGAAAAAGCCCAACTTTAATTGAGCCTTTAACTTGTTATTATTTATAATTTTTACAACTTAAATTTTGCTAATTGCTTTCCTGATTTAGCATCATGTGCATGTACAGTACAAACTAAGCAACTGTCAAATGAACGTGCCACCATACCAACTTCCACAGGGTCATTGGCGTCTTCAATTTCAATGCCTTCCAATGCTGCTTCAATTGGCCCTGATTTTCCTTCACTATCATTTGGGCCAACATTCCAAGTGGTAGGTGCCATTACCTGATAATTTTTAATTACTCCACCTTCAATTTCTATCCAGTGTGCCAATGCCCCCCGAGCAGCCTCGGTAGCACCAAAGCCTTTCCCGTCTCTTTCTTCTGGCTTTATATAAAACTCATCGTCTAACCTTATTTCTCTTAACCATTGGTCAATATTATCATAAAGCATTGGAGCTTCATGTACCCTTGCCAATGTTCTAAGGAAAACACTTGGCCCCATTTTGTCCATTGCATCTTTTATTAAGAAGTCTTTGGTTTGGTGTGCAAGATTATTTGGTTTGGCATACATTAAACATCTCGCCAAAGGTCCTGCTTCTGCTGCATTATCCATATAACGGGGAGCTTTAGCCCAACTGTATTTACCATTAAAATCCGTTTGCTCTAAATTTTTAGATGCTATAGGTGTTGGCATTGGTTCATCCCAAGGATGTGCAGCTTTATGGTCTTGATACCAGCTATGCGTTACATGCTCTTTAATTTGAAGATGGTCAAAATCGTTGTATTGTTTTGTATGGCTGTTATAATAGCCACTGGGACTAATAACTGCATCGTTTCTACCTTCTATAGTTGGATGGTTATATTTATCTTTATGTAAGTAAGTGCCATAGGTGATAAAGTTACCACAGCCTTGTCCAAATTTATCTAATCCAAACTCTAACGATGCTCTAATAAACAGACCTAAATCACTATTACGTTGGCTTTCATTTTCATCTACCCAAGCCAACAAATCATCCCAAGTTTGTACACGGCGATATTTTTCAATTGAGCATCCCAACCATGTTGTTTCTAACCAGTCATTTCTAAACTGGTTCATAATTGCATGGGCCCTAGTTATATCTTTTAGTGTAGGTGCACACATTACACCACCAGGTACCATATAACTACTATGTGGCCATTGTCCGCCAAACAATGCATATACTTCTACAGGCCTTCCGCTTGCGGTAACACCATTTTGAAAAGATGTGCCTACATAAGCCGCAAAACGTTTTACCACTTCATCATATAATTTTTTATTAGCGAATTTTTTATTGGCCATATCAGTTGCAAAAATTGCATAAAACCAACGAGGGATACTTTGCAAGGTTTCGGTAGCCTGACCCAAAGCTCTTAACAAAAGTGCATTGGGGGGTAATGTTGTTTTCCAAGCCGTATCTAAAGCAGAAGAAGCACAGTATAAATGTGAGCCACCACAAATACCACAAATACGTGGTGTTACAATTAAACCGCTTTGTGGGTCTTTGCCTTCCATTATTTTTTCGAAACCACGAAACATAGCAGCCTGTGTGTGTGCACGGGTTACTACCCCATTTTCCATGTAAACTTTTACATCTAAGTCGCCTTCAACACGGCCAACGGGAGATATGTTTAACTCTTTAATTATTGACATATTTTTTTTATTAAGTTTTTTTATTTTATTTACTACCTTCTGTTACTGCGTTATTTTTTGGCCAGGCTTTTTCAATACCGGCTTTTATGAAATAACCTAATGCAGATTCACCTTTTGGGACTTCTTTAGGAATAAATCCTAAATATTTCATTGTTTTAAATACAGAGCCTTTTACCAAATCGTTATGAGGAAACCCTGGTTCGGTACAACCTAAGCAAGGATGATTAGCCCTTGTTTTGCTGCTTGTTCTGTTCCATAAAATTCTATTACAGCTTGCTCTTGTCATTGGTCCACGACAACCTACTTCGTAAAATAAACAGCCATTGCCTCTTTTGCCAAATCCTCCACTTACTTTTTGAGCAAAGTTCAAAACGTTGGGGCATCCTGTTTGTACGAAATCGGTAAAGAAAGTTTTTGGTCGATGGAATTCATCAATTAATACATCCTCAATTCTGCCGGTTGCGATAGCTACGAGGATCTGTGTAATCCAGTCTGGATGGGCTGGACAGCCCGGTATATTGATAACAGGTAAGCCACCTTTTGACTTATAGTTGGCACCCAAAAAGCCCCCCTTTTGTTTTTTCAAGAATTGCATACCGGTACTTTCAGTCGGGTTAGGTGGCACTGCAGGTATTCCTCCCCAGGTAGCACAGTCCCCTATGGCTACAACATAACCAGCCACTGCAGCAAGTTCTTTTACCCAGTCTTTCATTGGGCGATCACAGAAATAGTTCATTGTACCAGTACCTTTTGGACCTTCAATAATAGAACCCTCATAAACTAAGATGTCCATTTGAACCTTACCAGCAATAATGTCTTGTAAAAGATGAGAAACTTGATGGCCAATTTCCAAACCAATCGATGGATGCCATAAAATATTTATACCAAAATCCACCACCAGTTCTACAACTGTAGGTTCTTCGGCATTTAAAAAAGACATAGTGTTACCACTACAGGCACCACCTTGCAACCATAATACATTAGCCATAAGCAATCGATTTAAAATTAAAATTTAGAAATCATTTACTAAAATTAGAAATTTTTTTCTAATTGCCAAATTTTTTTTAAAAAAAACTACCAAGTACGATGGTTTGGTTAAAGGTAGTAATCCCTTCTGGTGTAAAATTTGGATAGAGCAAGCTCCAAAGGCTTTTTTTATATAATTGCTCTGTATATGGCTTTTTTCTGAGTATTTGCTGGGGTATCCAGCTATTGATGATAATTAAAATATTTTGTATCAATAAATCATACTCTCCTTTAAAATGCTCAGGCTTTAGTAGTCCATTTTGCATACAAAGATTAACCCTACGCTTTAGCTGCTGCAGTATTTTATTGTTTACAGTAAGCCATTCTGTTTGAATTTGTGGATAGTTGCGTTCAATTTCCCATATATTATTAAAAGTAAAACGGTTATTTTCAAAAAAGAAATATAAATTAGAAAACTGTTTATCAAAGCCCTGAAAGTTGGTATGTACAATATATTGAGAAAGGATAACAGAAAGCTCCTGAAAAAGGTTTCCGTAAACTGCTACTACAATTGCTTCTTTGTTTTTAAAATGATAAACCAAATTGCCCACACTTATTCCTACGGCATCGGCAATTTGCTGCAATCGGGTATTGGCAATACCCATCTCAAAAAAAAGTTGTTTGCTTTCGTCTAAGATATTCTTTTTCGTAAACATGATTAATTAAAATTTGTTGTAAAAAGGTTCATACTTAACCGCAATGTGCCCCGTTGGTCTTTTGCTGCCTGCCTACGCATATAATGTGCAACCAACGCCGCTTTTTTAGGACATGCATAATTTACAATCTTTCGTTTAATAAATTTTAAAGGAATGAGATGGTGGGCAAAAACGAGATAAATATTCCATTCACCATTCCTGCATTCTACATTTTCAACGACAGCTGTATCCTGCAGCCAAAAATCTTCATTTATAAAAAAAGAATCTTCATTTAAGCCTCTTTGTTCAGTTGTTGAAAATTTATCCAAGTATTCAAGCATGGCAGTATAGGCATCATCATATATTGTAAATTTTAAATACATTTAATAAGTATTGATTCATAAAGTTAGAAAAATGTTCAAATAGTTGAATAAAATTATTCTTCTATTAATTTGAGTTGCTGATATTCTCTGCTACCCATATCTGTAAAAAAGGGAATGAGGATTCCCCAAACATCGTTTAAAAAGTTTTGCAAAGAGGGGTCATTTGTTCCTTCAATTTTTTTTAAATACGGCCACATGTCTATTAGAGAACGGAACTGCCAAGCAATATGATTCTGTAGCTCATCAGACAAAGAAAATAATGAACCTCTGGCACAATTAAAGCTAAGCATCATTTTTATTTGAGCTAACTGCCAATGAATATGCTGGCTGTGCTTTTTTTGTATATTGGGATAAGCTCTTAAAATTTCAATCGTATCAATATAAAAAAACATGTGTTCGAGTTGCAATTGATATATTGCCATTAAATAACAGTTAATATCTTCAAACAGTGGTACCACCCTATACTCATTAAGCAATAGCTCCTGTTTTTCTCTTAGTTCATCAAAAAGGTTTTCTATGATGATATCCTTATTTTTAAAATGGTATGCCAAGTGCCCCACACTTACAAATGCAGCATCGGCAATATGCTGCAAACGCACATTTACAAACCCTTTTTGGTTAAAGAGTTTTAAAGCATTATCTTTTATATGTTGTTTTGTAGGTTTCACATCTGCAAATTATCTTAAAAAACTAAAACTCAGAATATTTTAAATGCCTGTAGAATTTTTCTTTTAAAAAGCAGCATCTGAAAATAAAATCATTCTGGGGTACCTCAATTAATACAGATAAGACACAGGTTTACATAGCAATCATTACCTATACTTTGGTTGCAATCATTAAAAGTAAACTCAAAACAAATCGGTCAACGTATGAAATATTGCCAATAGCGGGTGCTTCGCTTTTTGATAAACCAAACCTAAACGAGTTATTACAAAGCCATGACTATAAGAATGTCAAAGTATTGCCATTGTCGAAGCAATTATTGCCGGAGAACGAAAACCTGAAAATTTTCTTCAGTATGTTCACAAACGTGTAAAGGCTGATAGAGAAACCATACTAAAGTCTTTACAGGCCAATTGGCGCAGTGAATAATTATTCCTATCGGAGCAATCCTATCGTATGTATCAGTTCACCCAACAAGAAATTAAACACTGCGAAAAACAAATTGAACAAGCCTTACAAACTTTCATTGCTGTAAACAACGAGGGGGATCGTTGAACAAATTGCTCCGTTACCAAGAGCCAGACCTACAACAAAAAACAAACTGGCTTTCGATGCTTATTCCTATCTGTACAAAATACACAGTATTGATGTAACAGCTATCTACGGCATCAGTGAGATTGCAGCGCTGGAAATCCTTGCTGAAACCGGAACCAACTTAAGCAAGTGGCCTTCCGAAAAACATTTCGTGTCTTGGCTGAACCTTTGTCCCAACAATAAAATATCAGGAGGCAAACTCATCAGCAGCCAAATGCCTAAAAAGAAACCCAATGCTGATACACATCCCATGCTTTCCGCTACGCTGCCAACACAATACAGAGAAGTGACCATTGGCTTGGCGACTACTTCCGCAGAATGAAAGCCAAAGGCGGTAACAAATATGCAATCTTGGCTGCTTCCAGAAAGCTCGCCACTATTTATTACAAAATGATTCGCTTCAAACAACGCTTTTAACCGTTTGACAATGCTGAATACAAACAAAAATTTCAAAGTAGAGCTAAAATTGCCTGCCTCGAAAGAGCTTTATCCCGTTTAAAATCCGAGGTGGCCTAATTAACGTAATTAAGTTATATAGTAGAACTATCAGCCAATACGGCCTAAATTAATTATTCGTTAACGTGTGGTGCTATTGCGCTCTGAAAAGCTTACTGGGCATAGGTTTCAATAAACCTGGCGCAACAGCAATTAGTTATACAGAGTTTACTGAAACACCATTAGGCAATGAGTTTCAAACGAAAACTTATTTAATAGCACAACACGTTATTCTTTAATATTTTTTAGCAAGCAACAATACCAAACTCATTTATTCGTAAAAAAGGCAGGGATATAAAGCCAGGTTACTGTTTACTCTACAGGGCAATCCAATCTTGTTTTTATTTTTTTAGGAGCCGGTGTAAAATGCAGGGCAATATATCCCCCACCATTTAATTGCTGCATTTTTCCAAATAACCAACCTACATTATGAATACCTATTAGCAATGGCCCTGCTTTTAAAGCAGCGCCTGCCCATAGCTGGCCCTGTGCATTATATTGAACGGGTAAATAAACGCCCCATGTTCTCGTTTCCCACCGGGGTGTTATGGTTACTAAGTTTAATTCCCTTGTTTTGATTTTATTATAGGGTTCTGCAGAATAAAAATTTACATTCAGTTGCCCGTTGATGTAAAAATTATTATTTAGGTTTTTATCAACCGATATCAATAAGCGGGTAGGCATTGTAATGCTGAACTCAGATGAAAGAGTATCAACCAGGTTCATTGTTTGTAACAAAGAATCCCTTAATTTTTTTAATGAAGTTGCGTTAAGGAACTGTTGCCGTAAGCGGTCTGCCGTAATATTTGTTTTCGGGATACCTGCATAAAATGAACCGCCGGCTGGATCAAATGTGTTAGCACCAATATCCATGATGCTTACGCCAATCTTCCAGTTATAATCAGTTTCATACCCTGGTTTTGTTTCGTCAATTTCATCTTTTTTAATTAAATATTCCATACCGAAACTTAAGCTGAATGCTGTTCGGGTATTTTTTAAAAAAGATTTAATAGCTGCTGCTGTAATAGCATTGGTATCTGTAAGGTCATAATTTTTTGAATATTCGGCTGTGGCAGTTCCCCCGGTTATAATTTGGTAATAATTATTTTGCGCATCAGGATATTCCCGGTAGGTTAGTTTATTTACCTGGCTGAAGGCGCCTGATAAACCCCTCATAATTCCTAATGTAATGCCGCCGGATACCCGGTGCCGGGCATCATCAATCCATACCTGCGAATAATTGATATCACCTTCTATCCATCCCGCATGTGTTGCAAAGCCACTCAGGTAATCAGTATTGGTATTGGCATGTAAAAAACCGCTAAAAGAGGTAATGCTGTCGTATGCGGTAAAAGTACTGGTTTTTACATGGTTGTAGGTTCTGCCCCTTAAACCAAAAGCAATGGCCTTATTCCTGCCAATGGCCAAACGCAGGTTCAGGATATTCATATCAATCGCGGCATTAAAAAAACGGCTTCTTTTTCCTTCAGTTATATTAACGGTTGTGCTATCAAAATTGGATAACGAAAAATGATTGAATGCAATCAATGAATTGGTGGTTGTTCCCTGTAACGAAAATACATTCAGGTCCCATTTCATTGGCGCATTAACTGTACTTGCAGGATTATTATACATACCAAAAACGCCTGCATATTTTGAACCGTTGAGCGCATGGTAATTCTGCGATTGAACAGATTGATGCAATATCAATCCTAAAAAAAGTAATAGTATTTTATACCGTGGGTAATTCATATTGGATGGGTGGCTAAAATAAGTTAAAAACGAATGCCTGCATTTCTTTACCGGATAAGATATGCAGGCATTTATAACACTGGTTATCTCATGGAATAAAACGCTATCTCCTTCCGGGATATTGTTGCAGCGCCACTTCTTCTTGAAATTACTGCAGAACTGTAAAGGGTTATTAAAGAAAACAATGTTACAAGAGTACTTGCCAGGGATGATAAAGGAGGTTTTCACTTTCACCCCATTTCATTAACACTATGAAAAAGTTGGTCTTTTTCGAATGAATTTATTTCTATAAGTGACTATGGAGAGGAGATTCTAAAA
>JAKAKY010000221.1 GCA_021824365.1 Bacteroidota bacterium
TGGGAAGTTGGCATCTTTTACAAAAGTGTACACATAGGTTAAATCAATAAACATACCATGGTTTCTGTAACCAATACCACCACTGGTTACAATTCTGTTGGCTTTAACCTCAGATGCGGCATAAGGGCTACCATAATAGGCGGCACCAAGACGGAACATCCAGGGATCAAATTTTAATTCGCCCCCTATACGGGCATTGATATTGCCTTTATAATAATTTTTTACGGTACTGTTTAACCGGCTATAGTAATCAATACTCGATTGGCCAGCATTGGCAGCAGCTCTAAAACGGGCACCGCGGTAATTTACATATTCTAAGTCTGCACTCACAAAAGCCCTTTGTTTATGTGTGTTGGCTACTTCTCTAAATACATAGCTGGCACTTGCAATGGCGCGCCATGGGGTAACGATACTGTATTGACGTGTACCGGGATTGCCACTGTTTAAATTATTGCTGGTTTCTGTTCTTAATCCGGCATACGATTCGGTATTGGCTGTAATGGAGGACCGTATCTGGTCATTGAACGAAATGAGTTGTGGTGTGTGTAACGCAAAACCAATACGCCAAAACTCTTTGGGTTTATACAACATACCCAATTTTAAACCCACACCTACACCCTGCGATTTGAATGTTTCATGGTAGGTAAAATAAGCAAAGTTGTTATTGGGATTATTGGTAGCATCGGTTTCAGAATAGGTTAAATCTCGTTGGTACGATACAATAGGAACGGTTAAACTACCGCCTATGTATAACCTGTCGGCCATATTACCTGCCAAACCCAGGGCAATTTCATTATAGCCACCTCTCGTTACCGCATCATAAGATTGAATAACACCGGTAGATATAGGCACTAAACTTTGATAGCCGGCAACAGAACCACCGGGCCCACTTAAGGTGTCAATCAAATAAGTTCTGAATGCCAGCGATGAACCAAAAATATAATTACTTAAGGCAGCATTGGTATCTGCTCTGTCACGGGTTAACTCTTCTAAGTATTGTTCGGTAAACGAACTCATATTGTTAAATCCGCTGTATTGAATATGATTGTTATAATTGGCTAATTGATTGACTGACAGCGAAAAGGCTGAACTGGTAAACTTACTATCGCTATATCTACTGGGAGAGCCAATTACGATGCCACTGGCTCCGTACATAAATGCATTTTTTTTAGCAGTAGAATCGGTACCCCTGTAATTGAGTTTGTTGTTGTTCATTAAAAAACCGGGGGATAATACCAGCTCTCTGGTTTTATACAAACCTAACCCTGCCGGGTTTACATTGGCAGCAGAAATATCTCCTCCTAAAGATGCCATAACACCACCCACAGCCATATTACGGGCGGAGCCATTTTGTGTAAACCAGGCAGTTCGCAGAGCATCTTCCGGCGTTTGAGCCAACACAATCTGGCTCACTAAAATGCATAAAATGGGTAGTATTTTCTTCATAGATTGGCTTTGGTGCTGAATCTTACAAATACCTTTGTAAAGGTTTCAATTCTTTTTTACAAATTAGTTTCTGGGCCCGCGGCTTCCTGAGGCACTGCTGCCTGCACTATTAAACCCACCGCTTCTGCCACCGGCATTGCTGCTTGGCGTAAAGGTATTACCGTTGGTATTGAAGGTTCTGACAGGTCTGTACCAACTATTGTTATTGGGCATATTATTATTACCTGTTGGCGAAGTAGAAAATACACGGCGTACCAAACTGCCAAAACTATTGCCTGGCGCATACATATTACCACCTTCCTTCAATTGCCGGGTATAATTGGTATTATTGTAGTTTCTATTTAAATAAGCAGATAAATAACTGCCTGAGGTTGATCTGCTAATGATGGAAGGACTTTTGTACCCAATTAAAGTAGTAGCCGGATTATACCAACTGTTCCAGCCGTATCCCAAGCCGTATCCATAACCATAACCATAAAACGGCATCATGCCATAACCCGCGGTGTAATAGGGACTCCACATATTCCAGTAGGGGTTCCAGCTATTAAATCCCTGATAAGCCCAATTATTATAGATAGGAAAATTATAACGGCTATCGTACCAATAGCTGTAATCATCCAATGGGGCCCACATATAGTAATTGTGCACTTTCATGCTCAAATAACGGTCGTCATTATAATTTTGAAATTCCTGATAACGATCTTCCTGACGGGTTTGGTTAACTACCGCATTGCCATTGGCGGGTGAATAGTACAAATCATCCGGTGTTTGGGTTGATTTATATGCAGTAGAGCAACTGCTCAAAGCAACTGCAAAACCAATTGTTAATAAAAAACTTGTTTTCATAATCATGCGTTTTACAAAATTCGTAATACTAAGTTACATACATTTGCTGCATTCTTTTTCAGATTAAAATTACATCAAAAATGTTGTCTGCATGATTTATATCTTAATTTTTATGTTAACGATATGTCAATTGCAGCTGCATTACAGTAACAAAAATAGATACAAAAAGTTATGGCGAAAGAATTAACCTCCCGTGCTGAAGATTATGCCCAATGGTACAACGATTTGGTGATTAAATCTAATTTGGCTGATTATAGTGCCATAAGAGGTTGTATGGTGATAAAACCTTATGGATATGCTCTCTGGGAAAATATGCGCAATACATTGGATGTAATGTTTAAAGAAACCGGTCATGTTAACGCTTATTTCCCGCTTTTTGTACCTAAAAGTTTATTTGAGGCTGAAGAAAAAAATGCGGAAGGGTTTGCAAAAGAATGTGCCGTGGTTACCCATTATCGCTTAAAAACCGATCCCGACAGGCCGGGGAAATTAATGGTTGATCCGGATGCTAAATTAGAAGAAGAGTTGGTGGTTAGGCCTACCAGCGAAGCCATTATTTGGAATACCTATAAAAACTGGATACAATCTTATCGCGATTTGCCTCTGCTCATTAACCAATGGGCAAATGTGGTACGTTGGGAAATGCGTACCCGCTTGTTTTTACGTACTGCTGAATTTTTATGGCAGGAAGGGCACACTGCACATGCCACTCAGGAAGAAGCATTAGCAGAAACCCGAAAAATGTTGGATGTATATGCCGATTTTGCCGAGAACTGGATGGCCGTTCCGGTGATTAAAGGGGTAAAAACAGCCAATGAACGTTTTGCAGGTGCAGTGGATACCTATTGTATTGAAGCATTGATGCAGGATGGAAAAGCATTACAGGCAGGTACTTCGCACTTTTTGGGACAAAATTTTGCCAAAGCTTTTGATGTAAAATTTAGTGATAAAGAAAATAAATTAACCTATGTATGGGCTACCAGTTGGGGCGTTAGTACCCGCTTAATTGGGGCATTGGTAATGGCGCATAGTGATGATGACGGACTGGTATTGCCACCCAGAATTGCACCATTGCAGGTGGTAATAGTGCCCATTTATAAAGGTGATGAACAAAAAGCCCTGATTGCAGAAAAAGCAATGGCTATTGTACAACAATTAAAGAAAAAAGGTATCAGCGTAAAATTTGATGATAATGAAAATGCCCGGCCGGGTTGGAAATTTGCACAATATGAAATGCAGGGTGTTCCGGTTCGGTTAGGTTTGGGCGTTCGGGATATTGAAAACAATGTGGTAGAAGTTGCCAGAAGAGATACCAAAACCAAAGAAACTGTTACATTAGAAGGTATTGATGTGTTTGTAGAAAATTTGCTCAATGCCATTCAAACCAATATTTATCAAAAAGCATTGGCTTATCGCGATGCGCATATTACACCGGTAAATAATTGGGATGAATTGATGGAAGTATTAGACAATAAAGGTGGTTTTGTTGCCGCACACTGGGATGGCAGTTCAGAAACAGAAGATAAAATCAAAGAACTGTCGAAAGCTACCATTCGCTGCATTCCACTTGATAACCAGCCGGAAAAAGGTGCCTGTATTTTAACCGGAAAGCCTTCTGCGCAAAGAGTATTGTTTGCAAGAGCATATTAACCTGCTGCATACTTAACTTTTATTGCCTGGAATGTTATTAGGCAATATATAAATGGTTTTTTGAAGTGGTACAATAGTGATGGATATATTTTAAAATATGGATAATTGAAACAAAAGCCTGTAATACCTGCTTTACAACCATTTTTAGATGGTAAAATGTTGTTGTTGAACAAGCCACTGCATTGGACTTCATTTGATGTAGTAAAAAAGGTGCGCATTACTACAGGTATTTCAAAAGTTGGGCATGCCGGTACTTTAGATCCACTGGCTACCGGTTTATTGATTGTTTGTACCGGTGCTTTCACTAAAAAAATAAATGATTATATCGGGATGGATAAAGTGTACACCGGCACCATTACATTGGGCGCTACTACAGCATCGTACGATTTGGAGACCACGCCACAGCCCGTAGCATCACCCCATCATATTACCCTGCCTATGTTAGAACAAGCGGCCAGGTTATTTACGGGGAATACATTGCAAATGCCA
>JAKAKY010000028.1 GCA_021824365.1 Bacteroidota bacterium
GTTTTTTATTCATAGTATTTTTTTTATATCAATGGAATGTGTCTGTATGTTGAATTAGATGTTGCCTACAATTTTAAACCCATACCTTTGTAAAACTCTAATAATTTCATCTTGAAAATATAATCATACTCGTTAGCTACCTGTTGCAGTTTGGCTTTGAGTAAATTATTTTGATTGGTAATTAAATCGATGGTACCCAACATACCAATTGCATAGCGCTTCAAAGCAAAATCATATGCCTTTTGGGAACTCATTACGCTTTTTTTGCCTGCATTGAATTTTTCAAAGGCCAACTCTGCATTACTATAGGCCGTATAAATATTATTTTTTAAAGTAAAATCGGCCAGTTCATTTTGTAATTGTGTATTTTTAAAATTGAGCTTAGACTGCTGATAAGCAATTTTATTTTGTCCATTATTAAAAACAGGAATACTTAAATTAATGCCCAGCCCCTGACCAAAATTGTTGGTAATTTGATTACTCCAACCCTGCCATAACTGCCCAAAGTTTCTTTTAGATTGTGTAATGGAGATATTTGGGCTTTGTACATAGTAGGTATTAGTACCCACCTTAACAATCGGCTCGGCACCTGTTATGGGTGCATAGCCGTTAAATGTATAACCATCTAGTTGGTTAAATGAATTGTAGAAGTTAGTTCCTAAACTGATACCAAACCCCAGTGTAGGGTATAGCGCAGCTTTAGCTACCTGAATATTTTTTTGCGCCGCTTTTAAGCGGTAAGTATTGCCTTTTTGTAAAGGCTGGTTATTCAATGCCAAAGCATATACTACCTCCGGTTGTAAATCGGCAAAAGATTCTAATGGTATGGTTAAAACATTGGGGGTGTCTACTTCAAAGGGTGCGGCAGCATCTAAATTTAATACTGCCTTCAATTGTAAAACACTTTGCAAAAAAGTAGTTTTTGCGGCAATATAATTACTGCTGTCATTGGCTAATTGCGCTTCCAGTTCAATTTGATTCAATTCAGGCAAAGCACCGGCTTTTACCTGCTTCCTGGTAATATCCAATTGTGTTTGTGTTTGTTGAATTTGAACCTTACTGATTTTAATTTGCTCACTGGCACTTAACACCTGCAAATAATAGGTAGCCACATTTAAAGCCGCATCGTTCGATGCTTTTTCTACATCGGCCAAAGCAGCCTGTGCACTGAATTGTGCGGCAGCAACATTACTCTTTAACCTATTCCAATTGTATAAGGTTACATTACTATTGGCCTGTATGTTTTGATACAAGGCCTGTGTATTGGTGTATATATTGGTAGTTCTGTCAATGGAACGGCCCAACTGCACACCTACACCTGTTCCCAAAGAAAGGGTAGGTATTTGAAATAATTTAGCCTGCTGCACCTGTAAAGCAGCCAGCCTTGCCTGCACATCGGCCTGTTTTACGGAAATATTGTTTTTAATGGCATATTCAACACAGCGTTGCAGGGTCCACTTATCTTCTGTTTGCGCATGGCTGTATAAGAAGAGCAGAGAAAAACCAACTACCAAAAAATATTTCATGAACTATTATTTTAATAAATATGTCAGTGAAACAACCAAGTGAAATCATGCGCTGCACCTGTTTCCAATAAATCAATCACGCATTCTTTACCTTATTACAAAAATAACAGAATAGTGCGGGCTCACCGAAATTTTAGATAAATGGTTTAATGAGCAGGAGCAACGGCTTTTAAAAAGGCTTGCTGTAAATCGGCTATGAGGTACCCGGGTTCTTCCAAACCAATATACAACCGAAGCATGCGGTGTTCGGGGTTGGTTGATTGGTACTCATTTTTGGACATTCCTGCACAACGGGGTATGATTAAGCTCTCATAACCACCCCAGCTTACCGCCATTTTAATGTGTTGTAACGAATTACAGAATAATTCAATGGCTTCTATTGCTGCAGGTTTTAATACCATTGTGCATAAGCCACATGCACCCTTCATTTGTTGTTTGGCTAATGCATATTGCGGGAAATCAGGCTCAAAAGGAAAAATCACAGCTGCTACCATTGATTCTGTTTTTAAATAATCAATGATTCGCCGGGTACTTTGGGTAATATGTGCTAAGCGCATCGGCAATGTTCTGAGTCCGCGTATTAATAACCAGGCATTGAAAGGCTGAATACCACTGCCTATATTCATATATTCACTATTAAAAATCCGTTGAACCATTGCCCGGTTACTGCTTAAAACACCTGCTACCACATCACTATGGCCGCTAATGTATTTGGTGGCCGATTGCAAACTAATATCTATACCCATTGCAATGGGTTGCTGATAAATGGGTGTACAGTAACTATTATCTATTACCGTAATTATGTGGTGTTGTTTGGCCAACGCTGCCACTGCACGAATATCCTGCAATTCATACGTCCAGCTATTGGGCGACTCTAAATAAAATAAGCGGGAATTGGGCTGTATAGCGCTTTCCCAATTTTCAATGGCAGTACCGTTAATATAGGTGTGTGTTACGCCAAAACGGGGTAATATTTCTTCAAACATTTTTCTGGCCCAGGTATATACGCCTGCAACACTTACAATATGATCGCCCGATTGTACATTGGCCAATACGGCAGCAAAAATGGCAGCGACGCCACTGTTAAATACCAAACAATCTTCTGCACCATCTAATGCAGCTAATTTTTCAGAAAGTATTTTTACAGTAGGATTTAATCCACGGCTATATAACCAGGTACTGTATTCATCTGCAAAAGCATTACGCAAATCCGCTACCGTTTTAAACGAAAAATTAGAAGTTTGCACAATGGGCGGGGCTACTGCCCTGAAATACTGTTCACTGTCTTCTCCCAATTCATTTAAAATAAACGATAAAGCGTTTTCTTGTTGCATAACGAATGATTTAAACAATATTTTCTTTTCGGTTCGGTTGTTTTTTGTGAAATAAAAAATACACAACCATAAATGCTGCCAACACCAAAATACCCACTAATGCAGTTTCGGGGGTATGAATGATAATGCTGGCACAAACAAATACATACGCCGCAATAAAAATAAGCGGCAGTAAAGGGTATAATTTCATTTTATAAATACCGGTACCATCTAAGTGTTTTGTTTTTCGTCTTAATATAAAAATGGTAGCACTGGAACCTACCATCCCAAAGGAATCTAAAAAAATGGTAAAATTTAAAATACGCTCAAAGGTTTGGGCAAAGAATAAAATGAGGATACACATGGCAGTAAATACCGTTAAAGAAACGGTTAACACCTGATTTTTTTTATTTTGCACAGCAAACACTTTAGGTAATGAACCTTCATCGCTCATAGCATACATCACCCGTGGATTGCTGAGCAGTAAAGCATTCACATAAGAAAGTACCCCCGCAAATAAAAAGAAGGAAAATATTTCAGCACCGCGTACACCAAATACATCTTGTATGAGCACATATGCAATTTCTGTTTCCTGTTTCATTTGATGAAACCCGATAACCCTGTAATAACTCAGGTTAACCAACAAATACAATACAATAATAATAGTAATACCCATAAAAATACCACGAGGCATATTTTTTGCCGGTTGATTGATTTCGTTACCAAAATTGATAGTTTGCTGATAACCCCCATAGGTGAATGAGACGGCGATGAGGCTGATACCCAAACTTTGTATCCAACTCATGTGTGGGGTTGCATCAGCTATTAAACCGGTTGTTGCGGCTACCTGATGATAAGGGAAAAACAAAGCCGCAATGAGTACTACAATCATTCCAATTTTAATGAGCATTAAAATATTCTGCGCCCTGGCACTCATCCGCAAACCCATTAAATTAATGCCATAAAAAACAATGATGGCTCCGGCACTAATCATGGCCTTGTCAATATCCGTCCATTGATACCCGGGAAATAATTTGGTGATATAACCGCTTCCAATTAATGCAACCCCACTCAACGAAGCAGCATTGCTGATTAAAATAATACAATTAATAGCAAAAGCAATGCTGGGATGGTAGGCTACTGAAAATATTTTGTAATAACCGCCGGTTACCGGATAACGGCTACCTATTTCCGCATAAGTTAATGCACCACAAAATGCAATTAATCCGCCTAATATCCATGCAGTAAAATAAACAGATGGGTTAATGGCATCCCTTGCTGAAGTAGCTGCGGTTCTAAAAATACCCATTCCAATTACCAGCCCTACTACAATCATGGTAAAGCTGAACAAATTCAGTTGCTGTTTTCCCTGCATGTTGCTGAAGTATAATGCTCAATATAGTAAAGAAATGTATGCCATGCAGAAAAAGCAGTATTGTTTATTCTGCTTTTGGTTTGTGATGGTACCTGTCATGATTATTAACCACCAGGTTCACTACATGATGAATGAATTAAGTTATACCCATTTATCTCAGGTATGTCCACTTCTTATCGGGCAACTTTCATTCCATATTCGGCTTTGCAGCGGACACAATTCTTTTTTCAATCCGCCTGTCAGGCACAATCCAGATAACCGCAATTACGCCATATAAAATCAATGCACCCCATCCACTCCAAAATCCAACCGCAATGGCAACAATATAAATATATACAGAAATTTTTCCTTTCATATCTTTTCCAATAGCCGCCGCTAATACACCTTCCTTACCATGTAATCCAATTAATGTGCGAACAATAAGCAATGGCATTCATTAACAACACAAAACCACATATAATACAACCGGTAAACTTTCAAAATAATTTTCACCCATCCAGCCTGATGCAAATGGTACCAGCGAAAGCCAAAATAACAAATACAAATTGGCCCATAATTTTTTTCCGTTTACATGCGCTACTGTCTGAAACAAATGATGGTGATTACTCCGGTAAATTCCAATATAAATAAAACTCAAAATATAACTGAGTAATACAGGCTAAACCTCCATTAATGCACTAAAAGTAGCTACATGTGGCACTTTTAACGCTAATACCATAATAGTATGATGGCAATTACCCCATCGCTAAAAGCTTCCAACCTTCCTTTTCCCATTTTAAACCTGGTTTAGTGCAAAAAATGAAATTAAATAAAAAATGTACAATTACATGCAATTCCTATTTTTGCCCTGTATTTGGTTCGCGGTATTGCTCAACCATGGCAAAGGGAAAGTAATACCGTGATTAAAAGGGAAACCGGTGTAATTCCGGTGCTATCCCCGTAGCTGTAAGGGCCTCTGTAACCAGAGAAAGCAATATGAACCACTGTTCCTGCGTAGGAATGGGAAGGTGCTACAACCCAAGCCAGAAGACCTGCCAAATACAACCTCATTAAAAAAATGAGTATGTCATTCACGGCTTTCGGGTGAAAAGCATGGAATGTAAAAGACTGTCTGCAGCAGTCGTTTATATTTCTCCGTTTTTTTGTTTTCCTGAAAGCTCATTGTTTCATTTAAAAAACAAACAACAATGAGCAAAAAATTAACGCTCCTTCTTAGTTCCATAGCATTGAGCTATGCCACCTTTGCACAACAAGACACCATGGCTACCCGCCAGTTAAATGAAGTGGTAGTTACCGCTTCTAAAACACCGATTAAAGCTTCTGAAACCGGTAAAATTGTTACGGTTATCGATCAAAAAACCATACAAAACAATGTCGGCAGCAGCTTAGCCACACTGCTGAATACCCAGGCAGGTTTTTTTATTAACGGCAGTAACAATGCTTTGGGAAGTAATTTAGATCTCTACTTCCGCGGCGCTACCGGTGGCAATATGCTAATTGTAATTGATGGGGTACCGGTGTACGATCCCTCCCAAATCAACAATTCATTCGACCTGAATAATATTCCTCTGGATCAGGTAGAACGTATTGAAATTTTAAAAGGCGGACAAAGCACCCTTTGGGGCAGTAATGCCATAGCAGGGGTTATTCAAATTTTTCTAAAAAAAGAATCGAAAAAGAAAGTAGCCGTGAATGCCAATGCAGCTTATGGCACTTTCAATACTTTTAATAGCGGTGCAGGCATCAGCGGATCAGTTAAAAAATGGGATTACTTAGTACAGTACAATTACATTAAAAGCGCCGGTTTCCCAGCTGCTTACGATAGTACCGGCAAACAAAACTTTAAAAACGATGGCTTTGAACAAAGCAGCGTAATGGCAGAAACCCGTTACCATTTTTCGTCTTCACTCACGGCAAAAGCTTTTGGCAACTTTAGCCATTACCAAACCGATTTACCCGCCGGTGCGTTTACAGATGAAAAAGATTACACCCTGCACAATAAAAATAACTTAGGGGGGCTGTCACTCGATTTTCAACACAAAAAAATAAACTGGACTTTACAAGGAAGTTACCAACAAGCCAACCGGCATTATGTAAATGATAGTACCTATGTTTCAAGCCCTTATTTCAATTATTCGAATGAACAGTACAACGGTAATACCACCACGTTAGAAACCTTTGGCAGTATCCGTTTCCAACAACATATTCGTTTGGTTTCGGGAGTGCAATATCAGCATCAAAACACCAGCCAGAGTTATTTCAGTACCGGACCGTATGGCCCCTATACATCTGAATTAGGGCAGGATAGCGCCCATGTTAATCAATTATCGGCCTATGCTTCCTTATTGCTATTAAATATTCATGGATTTAATTTTGAAGCCGGCGGCCGCATTAACCGCCATTCTATTTATGGCAATAATGCAACCTATACCCTTAACCCCTCTTTTGTAATTGATGAAAACACCAAGTTGTTTATCAATATTTCGAGCGCCTATAATATCCCTTCCTTATACCAATTGTACAGCGCTTACGGTAACAAGAACTTAAAACCGGAAAGCAGCACTACCTATGAAATTGGCCTGCAAACACAAAGCACCGATAAAAAAATGAGCCTGCGTTTAGCTGCTTTTAAAAGAGATACCAAAAACCTCATTATTTTTTATACCGATGCCAATTACAACAGCTATTATATTAACCGCGATGCACAACACGATTATGGCTTTGAAGTAGAAAGCAATACACAACTTGGGCACCTGGGCACCTGGAGTAATAACCTAACGTATATTGACGGACATGGTATTCAAAATGGAGAAATTGTAAATAACCTGTACCGTCGTCCCAATTTTGTGATGAACAGTGTACTTACCCTTTCGCCCATTAAAGGCTTTACCATTGCACCGGCCTTTAAATATGTGGGTACCCGTTTAAAAGGCCCTTATGATATTGGGCCCGATTTGCAGCCTGCTTATTACACCATTAACTGTTTTATCGGTTACCAAATCAACAAACAAATCCGCCTGTTTACCTCACTCAACAATTTAACCGATCAGCAATATTTTGATATTGCAGGATACAACAGCAAACGATTTAATATGATGTCAGGCGCATATTTTAACTTCTAACTAATAACGCACAGGGCTTGCTGCAGCAGCCCTGTTTTTTTAAAACCCATCACATGTTAAAATTTGTATCCATTTTACCCTCCACCACACAAATGATTACCGGGATAAGTTTACGTGATATTGTTGACTGCATTACCTTCGGTTATTGCAAATCCGCATTTTCTCAAAAGCCGCATTTTTTTCAATTACCTGCCCATCTTCCACACAAATATTTGCTCCTTCACTCCTCAACCTTTGCGTATGCCACACCATGAAGAAAAATTATGTGCCCGCTGCCGGCAACCATTTGAATGTAAAGTAGGCGATATTGCCCATTGCCACTGTACGGAAATTACCCTTTCCGATGCGGAAAGAAACTTTATTGAAAACCGTTACAGCGACTGCCTTTGCCGAAATTGTTTATGGGCACTGAAAAACAAGTATGTTCTGTTCAAAGAAAAATACAATTTACCCTAACTTTCAACGCAAATTAAAAAAACATGGCGCATCGCTCAATTTTTAACTGGAGTGGCGGTAAAGACAGTGCATTGGCACTCTACCACCTCCTGCAAAGTCCGGAATGGCAGGTTGGCACACTACTTACATCTGTCAACCAAACCTTCAACCGCATTTCCATGCATGGCGTTAGAACAGCATTATTAGAACAACAGGCTGCCGCAATGGGTATACCGTTAGTAACACTATTATTACCCGAACAACCCGATATGGATACCTATAACCAACTGCTCAACCATACCATGCAACAATTCAAATCGCAGGGTTATACCCATTCTGTTTTTGGCGATATATTTTTAGAAGACCTGCGCCGTTACCGCGTAGAAAAATTAGCCGCAGCAGGCTTTCAGGCGCATTTCCCTTTATGGCAACGCAACACCACTGAGCTGGTGCGTGAGTTTATCGATCTCGGTTTTCAATCCATCATTGTTTGCACTAAGGCCGAACTGTTAGATGAAAGTTTTACAGGCCGAATCATTGACCAGGATTTTTTAAAAGACCTTCCCGCCAATGTAGATCCCTGCGGCGAAAACGGCGAATTTCACAGCTTTGTGTTCAATGGCCCGATTTTTCAACAACCCATTCCTTTTACCATTGGCGAAAAAATATTCCGCACCTATACCGCTCCAAATACAAACAACACCAAATCTGCACAACAAATGGGCTTTTGGTTCTGCGATTTATTACCCAATACCAATCATTAAAATATGGCATGCATTGTATATTGTTTCACTTACAATTGTACCTTAGCAAAAACCTAACCGAATGACCATTCATTTCGACCAGCTCATTACCGTAACTTTTACCCTGTTTGCGGTAATTGATATTGTAGGCTCCATACCACTGCTAATTTCGTTAAAAGACAAGATGGGCGATATCCGCTCCTCCAAAGCCACCCTCGTTTCCGGCGGGTTAATGATATTGTTTTTATTGGTAGGCCAGCAGTTCTTAAGCATCCTCGGTTTAGATATCCGCTCTTTTGCAGTAGGCGGCTCCATCGTCATTTTTTTATTAGGTTTAGAAATGGTGCTGGGTCACGAAATATTTAAAGGCGATGCCGATGCAGCTTCCGGAACCGTTGTTCCCATTGCATTTCCCATCATTGCAGGAAGTGGTACCCTTACCACCATCATGTCGCTCAAAGCCAATTTTCAACAAGGCTATATTTTAGCCGGCATCCTCATCAACCTCGTTATTGTTTATATTGTACTCAAATCCTTAAAATGGATTGAGCATGCCCTCGGCAAAGCCGGACTATTGGCGGTTCGTAAGTTTTTTGGCGTTATATTATTGGCCATTGCCGTTAAAATATTCAGCAGCAATATTGGGGCATTTGGCAAGTAATTGTTATGGTACCGGCTTGGGCAATGCTATTTGGCTTTCATTGCGTTGCACACTTGTACCTTCGGTTCATGGGGCGGCATTTCCGTTCCACAAAAACAGTTTATCAGAATTATTGCCCTTTCAATAACCGAAACATTTATTTTTGCGCCCGAACAACTACCGGCCTCGTAGTACAATGGATAGTATAAGAGTTTCCGAAGCTCCAGATCCAGGTTCGATTCCTGGCGAGGCCACAATATTTCCTTTGAAACCCTTATTTTAACTGTAAATATACATAATCTCGGTACAAAAAAGAGACAATTTTATCATGACACAAGAGAAATCCTCAATATCACCTCAAAACAAATACAAAATTGATTTAATCAATTTATTCTGGTTGTAAGCCCCACCCAAATAATTAAACCACCCTCTCCCCCCTTCCCCGTAGTATCTACCCGAATTAATGTTGCATTGAAAGCGGTATTACAGTGTAGTTGCTACTGAAACGAATGGCCGTGGGGGATGCTGCGGTATACGAAGCGGGACGTGGAAGGGTGTTCTCAGTACCGGCATGCGTTTCCCTAACCTTAAGCACTACCGGTTGGTATCTCCACCAACCGGAATTAGGAGTTAAGTTGTTAGTCTTTGGGTAGTCTGGCGCTGCAAAACTATCAACCTGCCAATGTAAATGAAACTTCGGCACAGGCAGGGTGCCCCATCGGCATTTTTAGGCAGGTGGATGGTGCCTTGATTTTTTTATCACTTTTTGTATTCAAACAAAAAGTGAAGAAAAGTTGATTAGTAACACTAAAGTTCATTGCTTCTGCAAACGGATAGTTTTGATGCATCCATCATGGTAATCATTTAACCCTATATCACTCATCGTTCAGACAACAGGTAAAAAGCGGCTTGCTACATCCGCAGTATACCACACTGGGTTCATTAACCTATGTACATTTGTTATATGCTTTTCCTGAAAGCATCCATTCGTGAAGACACTACGGGAATCAATGTAATCCGTGCATCCTTCCATCAGTTGAATACGTGGTTCAGACGATATACGATGCAATGGAATCCGCAATGTTGCAAACAGAATATCTATTTTTGAAGGGCTAAACACCGGCTTAACTTCAACTAAAATTGCGTTAAACTGTCTTTAAAATCACTACTGCTCATTCAAATAAAGTTTACTTTTCCCTACTAAATTGTATTGCTATGCCACACATCAACCTACCCGAAGGCTATCCCGGTATTCGCAGCTTATTTATGTATAGCCCGGTAACAGCAGCACCCTTAAATCATTTAGTGCAAACCTTATTGCACGACGTAACCACTTCTACATTAACACCAGGTGAAAGAGAATTGATTGCCACCTATACCTCGCGATTGAATGAATGTAAATATTGCGCTTCCACACATGGTGCCATTGCAAAATTTCAGTTAGGCGGTAATGCTGCATTGGTACAAGACATACTCAACAAGCGGATAGCAGAGGCAGCGCTTAGCAATAAAATGAAAGCCTTACTACATATTGCAGGGAAAGTGCAACAAAGCGGGAAGGAGGTAACAAAAGCCGATATAAAACAGGCCAAAACAGCCGGTGCCAGCGATAAAGAAATACATGATACTGTTTTAATTGCTGCTGCGTTTTGTATGTTTAACCGGTATGTAGATGGATTAGCCACCTGGGCACCTGATGATGCGACTGTTTATGATGCCATAGGGAAACAACGTGCCGAAGAAGGCTATATGACCAAACCCTTTATTGTTCAACCATAAAAAGCAAGCCATGGCACCCTATATTACTTTAAATGAACAATTGCCCGGTATTACCGGATTATTGGATTATAGAAAAGATACTGCTTTACCCATTCGCGAATTAACACAAATACTACTCCGTGGTACATCTACTTTAACGGAAGGAGAAAGAGAGTTAATTGCCACTGTGGTATCTGCAGGGAATGGATGTGCCTTTTGTACGGCCGCACATAGTGCAGCAGCAGATATATTAATGGAAGATGCCGCTATTGTGCAACAGGTGAAGGGAAATATTGATACTGCCCCCGTAAGTGATAAAATGAAAGCATTGCTGACCATTGCCGCTGCTGTTCAAAAAAATGGCAAATTGGTAACACCGGAAATAGTAGAAAAAGCAAAAGCGAATGGTGCTACCGATATGGAATTACACGATACCGTTTTAATTGCTGCTTTATTTAGTTTATACAACCGGTATGTAGATGGATTAGCCAGTGTTACACCAACGGACCCGGCTTTCTATCAGCGGTTAGGCATTATTTTAAGAGATAAGGGATATTTACCTTCCGAAAACAGGTATGCTGATTTATAATGGTTAGCATAAGGCATTTACCCATACATACCAACAGTTAGCTGCTAATTTAGTTTCAATAAAAGTTGAAGATTTGAGTAAACCTTAGTAAGACAATATCGGGATAATGGGATAAGACAATATTTTTAGGAAGCTAAAGAAATATCAGCAGCCGGAATTTTTTTTTATTTGCCCTTTCTCAGACAAGACAATCACGCCATTTTGCGCTTTTTTCTGCAATAGGAGTATTTGAAATGATAATTCTAATCCCTTGCGGATTCGTTCGTGAAGCTGCAAAATTTCTTTTTCACTTTTCTTCATCACTTTGTGTTTTTATTCGTTACCAAATGTAATCATTTCCGCAAGCATGATGTTCAAATACAAGTCTTTATATTACACAAACGGATGACCCTTTGTATTAATAATGAAATGAGAAACAATCGATACTGTAAACCGCAGTATCCCACACGGGATTTGACAACCTATTTACATTTGTTATATACTTTTTCCTGAAAGCATCCGTTTAGTTGGCTACTGTGGAGGAAGGGGGTAATGATTGTCAATAAACCAACACCAGGAAATAACGGTTATACTTTGATGTAAATCTTCTTTTTATCCATCCCGTATACAATAAGCCAATAAAATACAATCAAAACAAGGGCATATACCAGGGAGCCGATGCGTTCATCGGTGCTGATGGGTTTACAGATTTGCTCATAAAACCTGCCAAAGGGGGAAAGGTATACCGGCATTCCGTATTCATTGTTGCCATGCGGTATGCGGATTAATCCCAGTATTCTGGGCAGAAACCCACTCAGCATAAAAATGAATAGTGGGTTTTTTCCAAATACATCAAAAAAACGGCTCCAGGCGCCTCTTTTTTCTTTGAACTCAATGGCATAAATGAGTATGCCGAGGGTAGCCATGGCCAATCCGCTGCTATATACCACATAACTGCTGCTCCATATTTTTTTGTTGATGGGGAAGGTCATATCCCACACATATCCTGCTGCCATTAATACCAATGCTAATACGAGCAGGTTGGCCAGCATTTCATAAGTTTTGCCTTTTTGTTGAATGTATTGTCCGGTTAAATAACCAATGATCACCTGCACAATAGCCCCGGGTGTACTCGATAAACCTTCCGGATCGAAGGGTACTCCTTCGCCTTTATACACATGGTTAATGCCAAACAAATGAATATCGAATTGGGTACCCCAAAAGCCCTGCAGGCTATAGGGATCGCCGGGAGTGCCAGCCAGTAATGTGCATACCCAATACAGCAATAAAATGACACAGCCGATAACAAAAGCGCCACGGGCTTTGGCATAATAAATAATGAGGGCAGCGAATAAATAACTGAGGGCAATGCGTTGTAATACGCCCATAATGCGTACCTGTTCAAATCCTTTTACCACTAAGTGGCCATCATGCCATTGCACAAAGGGAGTCCAGTTTAAAAAGAGGCCAATGAAAAATATAAGGATTGCCCGCTTGAGTACTTTTTTCAGGAAGAAGGAATTACCCTTTTGTTCAAATCGGGGCAATACAAAAGAAAATGCATTACCCACGGCAAATAGGAAAAAGGGGAATACCAAATCGGTCGGCGTACAGCCATGCCAGGGAGCATGTTCTAATGGGGTATAAATATGTTCCCAAGAACCGGGATTATTCACTAAAATCATGAGTGCTACGGTAGCACCACGAAATACATCGAGAGAATAATAGCGTTGTTGTTGCATAAGGGGTATTTGGCAAGGCGTTAAATTAGGTAAAAGAAATGAAAATGAGCTGAGTTTTTCCAGTTGTTTCCCGCTGATTGGTGCGGATTGGTAGCTCCCCAAATAAGTTGCCACGAATGATACAGATATGGATACGAATGTATATTACTAACAACCAATCACCTAACGACTAAAGATCAACCACCCAAGGACTAACACCATACCCCTTACGCCAACAATTGCAGCAGACATTGGCATGCAAAAAAATTTGCCGAAATATTTTATTCAAATAGAAAAAAGAGGGAGTATAAACATACAAGTATTAACGAAATATAACAGGCTACCTGAAGATAGCCTGTTACATAGGATTTAGAATTTAATTTCTTCTTCATTCTCATCGAAGAAATGGTATTCGATGAAACTGTAATTGCTATTGGGCAACACTTTCAAGGCAATCCTGAATTTCTTTTTCCATTTTTTCACAATGTTGGTAAACCAGCCTTTGGATAAATAGGCATATACAATAGGATGTACATGCAAATCGATTTGACGATGGCCATGGGTAACCAAATAATGCAGCCTTTTTTCTATCTCATCTTCTAATAAGATAGAAGGCGTTACCATACCGGTGCCACCGCAGGCCGGACAAATTTCAGAGGTGTTGATATTCACTTCCGGGCGCATCCGCTGGCGGGTAATTTGCATAAGCCCGAATTTGGAAATAGGCAATACTGCATGTTTAGCCCGATCAGTTTGCATGTAAGCCTCCATGGCTTCCTGTAATTTCCGTTTGTTATCGGGTAATTTCATATCAATGAAATCGATCACAATTATACCCCCAATATCGCGTAAGCGCAACTGACGGGCAATTTCTTCGGCAGCTTCTAAATTGGTTTGCAGGGCATTTTCTTCCTGGTTATTGCTCACACTTTTATAACCACTATTTACATCAATAACATGCAGGGCTTCGGTGTGCTCAATAATTAAATAAGCCCCACTGGGCAGGTTCACGGTTTTACCAAACGAGCCTTTAACCTGCTTGGTAACCCCATATTGATCGAATAAGGGTAAAGGGCCATTGTAATAGGTAACAATATCGGCTTTATCGGGAGCAATTTTTTGAATATAGGCCTTAGTATCGTTAAAAATATTTTTATCGTTAATGACCACCCGGTTAAAATCAACCGTCAGCAAATCGCGGAGCATGCTGGTGGTTTTATCCTGCTCGCTCAATATTTTAGCCGGTGCTGCGGCACCTTTCAGGTTGTGCTGAATTTGTTGCCAGGTATTGGTGAGAGTAATTAAATCCTGATGCAGTTCTGCAGTACTTTTCCCTTCTGCAGCGGTACGCACTATCACGCCAAAGTTTTTTGGGCGAATGGCTTCTACAATTTTATGCAGTCGTTTTCTTTCTTCAGCAGAATGAATTTTTTTAGATACGGCCACAATTTCATTGAAAGCCGTTAATACCACAAAGCGGCCGGGTAAACTCAATTCACAGCTCAGGCGCGGGCCTTTGGCAGCAATGGGTTCTTTTAATATCTGCACCAGAATATTGGGCTTGCCATTGAGCACTTCATTGATTTTGCCTGTTTTTACAATTTCAGGTTCAATATTAAATGTGCTGAAATCAAATGGCTTTTCACCCTTATCGTGCATGGCCATTTGGGTAAATTTGAGGAGTGAGCGTGCATAGGGCGACAAATCGGTATAGTGCAGAAAAGCATCTTTTTCAAACCCTACATCAATAAATGCAGCATTCAATCCGGGTATTAATTTTTTTACTTTTCCCAAATACAAATCACCCACGGCAAAATTGGCATCTGCTTTTTCATTATGCAGTTCTACCAGTTTTTTATCCTCTAATAAAGCAATCTCAACCCCACTGGGGGAGACGTTAATAATTAATTCTTTGTTCACAAATTTTGCAACTTTAATATACGTAATAAAACTACCCACTTATTAGCAGGAGCAGACAGTGAACACTTCATGCATTTACCAGGGTAAGGTGGGAAAGGTAAAGTTGCAGCAGAAAGGAGGTGGCAAATACATGTAGTGAAACCAAGGTAAGGCCTCCGGTATAAAGGATACGGAGACCTTACCAGATAAAATCTTAAGAAACTATTTATTCTTTTTCTTATGACGATTCTTTCTTAAACGTTTTTTACGTTTGTGTGTAGCAATTTTATGACGTTTTCTTTTCTTACCACAAGGCATACGCTGTCTGATTTTTTTTAGTTAATTAATTTATTTTAGTTCATTGATACGCTTATCGATTTCTTTTTTGATAACATCATTGTTAATCATTCGTTTAGCCGTTTCATACCATTGAATGGCATGGGTTTTATCGCCCTGCATATCGTAGGTTTCAGCTAATTGAAAAATGGCTTCCAGGTTATGCGGGTCTTTGCGCACAATAAACTGAAAACGCTCAATTGCCTTATCTAACTGACCACTTTTTTTACCACCCAGGCCCAATACCATTTGTGCATAGAGGTTATTAGAGTCTTTTTGCGCAATTTCACGAACTGGCAGGATACCCTGCATGGGGTTATCGGAAATATTGCCAAACATATAACAAGCCCCCAGCCCTATTTTGCCGGAATCGTTATTGGGATTAATCAACAATGCCTTATCTAAAAGATCTTTTGCATTTTCTGCCAGCCAGTGTTGCATGGCCGGATTATTCTCTGTAAGCAGGTTATCTACAAACAGTTGGGCGGCAAATGTGAGACTTTTTTCCGAATTCACCAACTTAGCTGCCTGAGCGGTATAATAAGCATAGGGTTCAAATACATGGGCAGAGTCTTTCCAAAATTTAGCCAACTGGTGGTATACGTGCAATTGTTGGTCTTTTACATCGCCCCTGGTTACGGCATTTTCTAATGCCAAAATGCGTTGGTTTTGTTCGGGCGTTAATTGTTGGCGGGCTTTTTGTAAAATATCGTTGAAGTTGACGGCGGGTGGGGTACCGGCGGCTTGTTGCGCCATGGGTGCAGGATTTGCCGTTTTGGGTGCACTTACCTTTCCAAATACAAACAACAGCACTACTGCCACTATCGCACCACTCACCAATACAATTTGACTTCTTTTCACTATTTCAATTTTGCGCAAAGTTATTCCGACTTGCACTTGTTCCGCACTTCTTCCATAAATTCTTTTGCAGGTTTAAAGGCAGGCACAAAATGCTCGGGTATTTGCACCGTAGTATTGTACTTGATGTTACGGCCTATTTTAGCCGCCCTTTTTTTGGTAACAAAACTGCCGAAACCCCTGATATAAATGTTACGGCCTGCAGCTACATTGTCTTTTATTTCGCCTAACATGGTTTCCAATGTTACCAAAACATCCACTTTAGGGATGCCCGTTTTTTCGGAAATGATGGTAATGAGATCTGATTTCCTCATAAAAAAGCTTTTCGGATGAATAGTTCTTAAAATTAGAATAATTTTTGGGTATTACAAGTAAATAAAAAAAAATAATACATATTAGTAACTGACTGCAAATTTATTTATAAGTGCATGATTTACATAATATTGCAAAAACAGACTTAAAAACAGCAAAAATTAAAGAATTTTTGCGGGACGCATAGTTTGACAATTTTATTACAACTTTGCCCCTATGCGGCAACAACCATTAGCGCCATTGCTTTTGCACTGGCACCGGCACCACAACCAACGCTCCATGCCCTGGAAAGGAGAAAAAGACCCCTATAAAATTTGGCTAAGCGAAATTATATTGCAGCAAACCCGTGTAGAACAAGGGTGGGTGTATTATGAGCGTTTTGTACTACAATACCCTACCCTGCCCGATTTGGCCCATGCACCCGATGAAGCCGTATTTAAATTATGGGAAGGATTGGGCTATTATAGCCGTTGTAAAAACCTATTGCAAACAGCAAGAGCAGTACTGCGGCAATATGGCGGGCAATTCCCGGCCGATTATATTGCTTTATTAGGTTTAAAGGGCATTGGACCCTATACCGCAGCCGCTATCGCCTCTTTTGCTTTTCAACTGCCTTATGCCGTGGTAGATGGCAATGTTTTCAGGGTATTATCAAGGGTATTTGGTATTGATACCCCTATTGACAGCACCGATGGTAAAAAACAATTTACACAATTGGCGCAGGAAGTGTTAAGCCAGAAGCATCCCGATTTATTTAATCAGGCAATAATGGATTTAGGCGCTACGGTATGCAAACCAACGTTACCCCATTGCAGTAGCTGCCCCTTACTGAGTGTTTGTACCGCCCACCGGGAGGGCACCATTCACCAATTACCCGTAAAAGAAAAGATCTTAAAAAAGAAGAAACGGCAGTTCTATTATTTTTTATTGGAGCAACAGGGCAAAGTATGGATACATAAGCGCACCCGGAAAGATATTTGGGAAAATTTGTATGAACCCTATTTGGTAGAAAGCGATGAAGATATAGCATGGACCAAAAACGAAGTACAACAATGGTTGCTCGAACAATGGGGTATAAAAAAATATACCTTAATGAAGGTATCCGGTAAGGAAACACAACAACTCACCCATCAGCAAATTAGCGGGAAGCTGATTCATATTCGTTTACAAAAACCATTGCTTGCACTGCAACAATATGAAGCCATTGCATGGGAACAACTGCAGGAAAAACCTTTTTCCAAATTAGTACATCAATTAATGAAAAATGCAGGCCTATGGTAAAGAAAAGATAACACCAATGCCTGTGCATTAGGAAGGAATGATGGGAATTGCCCTGCAGTTCACTATTGCTCATTACCCCTTACCAGCCCTTCAATAAAAGAAGATACCAGCGATACGATGATACTGAACCAAAGCGCAGGCCACCAGCCATTTACCTGAAAACCGGGCACTAATTCTGATGTCCATTTAATGATTAACACATTAATCACTAACAGGAACAATCCCAGGGTAAGAATGGTGAATGGGATGGTGAGAATAATTAAAACAGGTTTTACAAAAGTGTTCAGCAATCCTAATACGGCTGCCACTATAATGGCGGTGGACGTGCTATTTACATGCACACCGTTTAAAATATAAGTGGCAATCAATACCGCCACAGCCGTAAATAATACTTTGGAAAGGAATGATACCATATCAAATTGATTTATATCACCTCAAGTTCGTAAAAATCATCGGGATTCAGGTATTTTTTTGCCAATACCTGTAACTCCCCGGCTGTAGTATCTTTAATGGTTTGAATACTGATATAAAAATAATTGGCGGGCATTTCGTTGAGTACATAACTCTTCCAGCGTTCAATGATATGGAACGGGCCATCTACATCGCCTAACAGGGTACCTATCATGAAATTTTTGATAAGGCTCAACTCTTCTGCCGATACGGGTTCTTTTTGCAGCGCCAGCATTTCTTTATAGGTTTCTTCAATGGTAGCACGGCTTACATCTCTGCCTGCTTCGGTAGTTACCATCCAGGCACTTTGTTGCTGATGTGCCTGAATAAACGAATGGATGCCATAGGTGTAGCCTTTGTTTTCGCGAATATTACTCATTAACCTGGAACCAAAATACCCGCCAAACAAAGCATTGAGCAGTTGTGCTTTCAGGAAATCGGGGTGGTGACGGTCGGGAAATGCAGTAGCCAGACGAATAGCAGCCTGTACACCATTGGCATCATTCAGGATGGCATATTTTTTTTGGGAAGCAGGTACAATGGCAAAATCAGGCTTCGCCAATGTGGTACCGTTGAGTGGTAGCTGACCAAAAAACTGATTGAGTAATTTTTCAATATTGGGAGGCAATTGACCGGCAATGAAAATAGTACAATGCCCTTTTAAATAATACTGCTGATAAAACTGTAACAGATCTTCCCGGGTTAAGGCATCATAATCGGCCGGGTTACTGTATTTGCCGTAAGGATGTTGTTCACCAAACAAATAGGCATCAATGAGGCGATTGGCCACAAAATCGGCCTTCTTCAAATTTACCGCCAGGCGTTGTTGCTGATTTTGCCGGTAAATATTCAATTCCTCTTCAGGAAATACCGACTCACTCACAATTTCAGCAAGTGCGGGTAATAATTTTGGCAGGTATTTGGTTAAACTGTGTACACTTAAAGAAGCCCTTTCGTGGTAACAGCCGCGGTTTAAATAAGCGCCATACATTTCAAAGTGTTCATTCAGTTGAAAGGCAGTTTTGTGGCGGGTACCATTTTTTAATAAGAAGTTGGTGGTAGCCGCCTGAATATTTTTTTGATCATACCAGTTACCTGCCTGGAACACCAGCTCTAATTGTACTACTTCCTGTGCACCGGCCTCTACTGCATAAACGGATATGCCGTTATCGAGTATAAAATGGCGGGCTGGTTGTAAGTGTAAATGTAAATGTATGGGATCGGTAATGGCCGGTTGTTGCGTTCTGTTTATCATAAAGTTTTGCTGTAATAGTAAAGCGTATTTACATTTGCTGTTGTAAAAATAGTGGCGGCACCTTGTTGTATATCATGGATGGTAACCGCATGGTAACGGTTTAATTCTTCATTAATCAGGCCTGCATCACCCATCAGTTCATAATAAGCCAAACTGTTGGCGCGGTTCATCAGGGCCATATCTTCAAACACAATCACACTCTCGGTACGGTTTTTAATTTTCATTAATTCGGTTTCGGAAACCGGTTCTTCTGCCAATTGCTGAATTACGGCATTAACTGCAGTTTCGGCCTGTTGCATGGCTACTCCTTTTACTAATTTACCCTGTATGGTCACCAAACCGGGATCGATACTACCCAACTGGTAACATTGAATATCAGAAAACAATTGTTGTTCTTTGACTAATGACTGGTATAATCGGGAAGAACTGCCACCTCCTAAAATTTCGGTAATAAGGTCGGCAACGTAGTAGCCTTGCTGTAAGCGGCCATCCATATGCCATGTTTTCATGAGTGCATCTAAAGGCACATCGGCAGTAACTTCTAATGATCTGGCAGCTGTT
>JAKAKY010000222.1 GCA_021824365.1 Bacteroidota bacterium
GTTTTGCGGTGGTTGTTCAAATTCAATTAACCATTCATGGGCACCATTCTGATCATCACTAAAATAAACCGGTGCGGCAGTATATTCATTAATAATACAATTTGTTTTTTGGGCTGCAATGGCAATGGCTTTATCGGTATTATCTACAATTAGTTCTTCGCCAAAAGCATTGATAAAATGTTTTAAACGGCCACTCACTTTTATTTTGAATGGATTAAGTGATGTAAATTGAATGGTATCGCCGGTTAGGTAACGCCACAAGCCCCCATTAGTTGAAATAACCGGCGCATAGTTTTTACCTGTTACTACCTGTTGTAGGCCAATTGTTACGGGGCTTTCTTTCCCATATTCTTCCGCCGGCATAAATTCATAGAAAATACCATAATCTAAAAACAACAACATGCCTTCTTCATCGGCATCATTTTGTGCGGCAAAAAAACCTTCACTGGCATTATATAAATCCAGATAAAAAATATTTTTCCCAATTAGTTTTTTAAATTGCTCCCGATAGGGCACAAACGAAACACCGCCATGCAAATACAATTCTAAGTTTGGCCAAACTTCACTCAATGTATTTTTACCGGTTATTTCAAGTATGTGTTTAATGAGCAATAGTGTCCAGGTAGGTACACCGGAAATAGAAGTTACGTTTTCATGAATGGTAGACTGTGCTAATTGTTCAATTTTATGTTCCCATTCATCCATTAATGCAATTGATAGTTCGGGTGTACGAATCCACGAAGCCCACATGGGGGTATTTTGTAACAATACGGCACTTAAATCGCCATACTGTGCTTCTTCATTGATGGCACTGATTTGATGGCTGCCGCCTATCACCAATCCCTTTCCCGTTAGTAAATCGCTTTCGGGGTTAAATTTATAATATAAACTCAGTACATCTTTGGCCGACTGGTAATGACAATCTTGTAAACTTTCTTCGGTAATGGGAATGAATTTGCTTTTATCGCTGGTGGTGCCGCTGCTTTTTGCAAACCAGTAAACGGGTGTATTCCATAGCAGGTTTTGTTCGCCCTGCATTAAACGTTCAATGTAGGGTTTTAAATCATCGTATTCGTTAATGGGTATCCGCTGTTTAAATTCTTTGATAGTAAATAAATTATTCATGCCATATTTACGGCCGAACTCGGTAAACTGCCCGTGTGTAACCAGGTCCTGTAACACATCACGCTGGGTAGCAATTGGATTTTGCATCCATTGCTCAATACGCCAGTTGCGCAGTCGGGCAAATCTTGATATGGCAGGACTCAGCAGTTTCATTTAAATTGGGGATTTAGCAATTTAAGCAAAGAATTGTATATACAAATGATTATTCTTCTATTTCCTGGGTAAAACCTTCTGTACTCTGCTTCATCGCATTTTCACGTTCCATTTCAATAATCCAGTCTTTTCTACGGAGTTCAAAATTGGTACCGAGGTATAAACGACGTACTTTTTCATCCTGCGCCAACTCTTCGGCTGTGCCGTGTTTAAAGATTTTTCCTTCAATCAGTAAATAAGCACGGTCGCAAATAGAAAGGGTTTCATTTACATTGTGGTCGGTAATGAGTATACCAATATTTTTATATTTTAATTTAGCTACAACGGTTTGTATATCTTCTACTGCAATGGGATCAACTCCTGCAAAGGGTTCATCTAATAATATAAACTTAGGATCAACGGCCAGTGCACGTGCTATTTCGGTTCTTCTTCTTTCACCCCCACTTAAACTATCGCCATTATTGTGCCTCACATGGTGCAAATTAAATTCATTGAGCAACTGTTCTAGTTTTTCATGACGCTGCTTTTTAGAAAGATCCGTCATCTCTAATACTGCCATAATATTGTCTTGCACGGTTAATTTGCGGAATACACTGGCTTCTTGTGGCAAATAGCCAATACCCATTTGTGCTCTTTTGTACATTGGCAGTTTAGTAATATCGGAAGTATCTAAAAAAACCCGTCCTTCATCGGGCTTAATTAAACCTACTACCATATAAAATGTAGTAGTTTTACCGGCACCGTTGGGACCCAATAGACCAACAATTTCACCCTGTTTTACATTCACACTCACCTTGCTTACAACGGTGCGGCCTTTATAACTTTTTACTAAAGCTTCGGTATGTATTGTTAAATTCAATGGATATTATTTTTGGCAAAAATAGATGCAGATGATGGATAATAGGGCGAATTTATTGATTTAGTGAAACATTATGAAAGAACAATGCACAAAAAACCCGGCAGGGATAACTGTCGGGTTATCAATAATAGCCGGAATACCTATTTACGAATGGTGCGACCCAATATAAAAAGCACCGGCAGCTAAACCTAAATCTTTTAATAGCATGGTCATTGACATGGCGCTCATTTGTGGATCGGTTGCATGCAACATGCCCGGTAAGTGTAATAAAAGCACAAACAAGAGTAGCATAAGCCCCAGTAAATAACAGGCTAAGCGCGTTTGTTTGTTAATGATGATGGCAATAGCAGCCAGAATTAATGCCACACCTACCAAATACACCCAAATTACCGGAGCGGGGAAATAAGCAGGTATATACCCGGTCATGGCTGCACCCATTCTAAGATGATTGATGCCGAATACGGCCATAACCAACGCAAATACAATACTTGAAATGCGGGAAACAGTGTTTGTGTTCATAGTTAAGAGTTTTGATTTTGTTGATAAGGTAAAAATGATTTTTGAATTATACAAGTACAAAAACAAAAAACACCCCAATTGAGGTGTTGCATACAATAGAACAATCTGATTGCTACTCCATTTTTTCAGGCCGCATTTGCGGGAACAATAGCACATCCTGAATAGAAGGCTGATTAGTCATTAACATGCACAACCGGTCAATACCAATACCTATGCCCGATGTTGGAGGCATACCATATTCTAGTGCCCGCAAAAAATCGTAATCAATATACATTGCTTCTTCATCACCACGCTGCATTAATTTGAGTTGTTCTTCAAAGCGTTCGCGCTGATCAATAGGGTCATTTAATTCGCTGTAGGCATTGGCAATTTCTTTACCATTCACCATTAATTCAAAACGTTCAACCAATCCGGATTTGCTACGATGTTTTTTCGTTAGCGGACTCATTTCAACCGGATAATCAATAATAAATGTGGGTTGTTTGTATTTGTGTTCGCTGGTGGCGCCAAAAATTTCATCAATCAATTTTCCTTTACCTATATTACCGGGAACATCAATATGCATTTGTTGGCAAACTGCCCGCAGGCCTGCTTCATCCATTGCACTAATATCTATTCCCGTATTTTCCCGGATAGCATCAAAAATACTGATTCGTTTATAGGGTGCTTTAAAATTAATGATGGTTTCGCCCACCTGCACTTTGGTGGTACCATGCAAAGCCAATGCAATTTTTTCCATGAGTTGTTCCGTTATTTCCATCATCCAGAAATAATCTTTGTAGGCTGTATACCATTCTAACACGGTAAATTCAGGGTTATGTGTTCTATCCATTCCTTCGTTTCTGAAGTTGCGGCTAAACTCATACACCCAGTCAAACCCACCTACAATCAATCTTTTTAAATACAACTCATTGGCAATTCTTAAATACAGGGGAATATCCAATGCATTGTGATGGGTAATAAAAGGCTTAGCAGCAGCGCCGCCGGGTATGGATTGTAAAACCGGTGTATCCACTTCCAGTGCACCTTTTTCATTTAAAAATGTGCGGATGGTATTGATGAGTTGTGTACGCTGTACAAAATTTTCTTTAACTGCCGGATTAATAATTAAATCAACATATCGCTGGCGATACCTGAATTCCGGATCAGTAACTTCATCATACACATTTCCTTCCTCATCGCGCTTTACAACGGGTAATGGTTTTAATGATTTGGTAAGCAGTGTAATAGTTTGTGTGTGCAATGATATTTCGCCTGTTTTGGTAATGAACACAAAACCGGTGGCACCAATAATATCGCCTAAATCAATACCATGTTTAATAATATGATCCCAAAAGGTTTTGTCATCACCGGGACAAATATCATCCCGCTTTACATACAATTGAAAAATGCCTTTGCTATCCTGAATTTTTATAAAGAAAACTTTTCCTTTATCGTTGATACTCATAATTCTTCCGGCCACACATACATTCTGAAAAGCATCTTTATTGGCTTCGCCGAAATTGGCTTTAATATCGGTTGAATAATAGGTAACAGGATATAATGCGGCAGGATAAGGTTCTATTCCGACTGCTTTTATTTTTGCTAATTTTTCTCTGCGAATTAGCTCTTGTTCACTCAATTGTACACTCATAATAAAATAATTAATGGCAGCAAAGATAAGTGCAAAGCAGCTATGCCGTTTGTGGCTTAATATTACTTTTTATAAAGGTATTATAAGGTGTGTAACCATTTGT
>JAKAKY010000223.1 GCA_021824365.1 Bacteroidota bacterium
TTCTTTATTTGCCGGTGTAAAATATAAATGAAGTGCTTTACCCTTATTGGGTGCATCTACAAATTCGTAACGTTGAAATACAAAATCTTTTTTAGTAAGTGTGATTTGCAAATCGCCATTAAAATCCTTACCGGGTGCACTCCAATCTGTCCACATCATTTGTATAGCAAAATCGGCATCTGTATATACATCATGCAATTTTGTGTTTTGATATGTTAATAACCAAATCCGTTTTGCCATTAATGCATCGCTTTGTAACAATGCATGATTAACCACAACCTGTTGCACCACTTTGCTGTTAGACAGTGTAAAAATTTGTTCCTGTTCTTTTTGTTGATAGTGGGTGATAACCTGTGCAAGGGCGGCAGTATAACACGAAAAAGCAAGTATGGCTATGGTTGCAATTTTTTTTCGTAAATACATGTGGTAAATGTTTTGAAAATAATAATTGAAAAGGTATTTTCAAATATAACACTTAATTTAGTGCCACATGATACACAAACGTTTGTGTTCAGGAACAAAAAATGAACCTGTTTTGAATGAAACGTGGGTGAAAACCTTTAAAAAAAGCAGCCTATTTTGCAAGATGCTGAATAACTTTTTGCAATTTTTCCCGAACTGTTCCGGCAATTTTTTCTAATTCAACATTTTGAATAGCTTGCATTGAAGCTGCAGGGTCAACCGCTGAAACTTCCACTTTACCGGGCGCTTTTTCCTGTATAATTACATTGCAGGGCAACATGGTGCCAATTTTATCTTCCGCCTGCAATGCCTGATATGCAAAGGGAGGGTTACAGGCACCCAATATGGTGTATGGTGCAATATCCACATCTAATTTTTTCTTTAATGTGGCTTTCATATCAATCTCGGTTAAAATGCCAAATCCCTCTGTTTTTAATGCATCTGTAACTTTTTGAATGGCATTGGAAAAACTGTCGTTCACGATGGTTGAAAAGTAATAAGACATACAATAAAGTTTTAAGTTAAATGAATACTTAAAATTATTGTAACCTTCCGATGAATACTGTGACAAAAGTCATATTCATGGATGCGTGGCGGATTGAATCGCTTGTAAAAATTGTTCAAAATGCTCCGGCTCATCATCATACAACAACAACTGCCTTTTAGCATTGTAGAGAAACATGGAAGGATATTTACGTGGTGTAAACTGCTGAATAAACTGATTTTTTACATCACGCAACAGGGTAATATTCTGTTTGCCCGCCAAATTAGGTGCAAAACGGGTAATAAAATTAGCCATCCCGGCTTCAGAATCTAACGAAACCAAATACATGGCAACATTTTTCATGGCAGCATAATTGGCGTTGATTTCCTGAAAAGCATGCTGACAATGATCACAGGTGATATCAAAAAATATAAAAAACAACAGTTTATTTTTAGCAAGTTGCTCCCGCACAAAGGGATGTCCGTTGAATTGGTATAATTGAAATTCCGGAACTGATTTTGCAGGAGCCGGTAATTGTGCATTCAGTGCATCATTGAATAGTAAAAACGCCATTGCGCAAATCAATATTTTTGTAAATTGTTTCATATCATATTAAGAATTAGATGTATTTTATTGCGTATCATTTTTTATGGCAGAAAGCTTTTTGCCTAAAAATACAAAAAACAGGCCCATTACGGCGAATACAACAAATAATACACCTGCATTGATAAAAGTTTGTTGCCATCCTATTTGTAAAATATTGACAAACGGATATGGATAAAAACCTGATAATGATCCCCTGATCAAAATGACTATCAAATATAACAATGGATATATGAGCCATCCTGCAATTTGCCGGTACTGCACTAACCTTCTCGCTTCATACAAATACCAATATAAAATTACCAGCAATGGGTTTACAGAATGTAACATTTCATCAACCGGCTTTTGCAAACCGGTTGGCTGCCATAAAGGCCGCAAAACAATTTGATATACAAGGCCAACTATGGTTATATAAACAGCAATGGCAGTTAATGATCCGGGGTTAGATAATATTTTTTTTCCTGTAAATTGTACAGTAAAATAAAAAGCAGCTAAGGTATTGGTAAGAATGGTGAAAAAACTAAAAAAACGAACCAGGGTTTCAGTAATACCGGCAGTTCTGTTTTGCAGTATCAAATACAATTGCATAACAACCGATAGCATGAGGATACAGGCAAACAGCAATGCTATTTTTTTTCGCATAAGGTTATATTTAATGCCATTTGCACAAACAAAACTGTACGTAAATGCGAATAGTGCAACAAAACAGCAAACAAATGGCTCAACAATATAACACAATTAAATAAAATTGCTTAAAATATCAATAACTGCCAATGCTATTAACCCCATGAATAATGTACTGGTGGAATATACCCGCAGCATGGGTTCATATCGAGAGAAGAAAATTTAGCAACTACAGCCAAAAAAGCAGTAATTATGAACAGATGTTGTGTTGTTAATGTCAGTCTTGAATGAAACTTATTATCGATTTGTTTAAATATAGGGCACATGACCAACAAATATTTGGTACTTAATATATTAGTTGATTTAAAAAATTTGATGCCTAATTGTATTATGAAATTGTTAACCTGCAGTGGTGTTTAGTTCGGGTGTTTTTTATTCGTTTATTATTCAATTGTTATAAGTTGAAGTTTTTATCTACTTTAATTAATCAGTAACCTGTTTTCACAGATTCAAACCCGCCCATTTAAATACATCGGTGTAAATTTACCCAATAATTGGATGACATATCTAAAATGAAATTAATTATAATAACAACTCCAGAAAATTTGCCTAATGAAACTGTAATGATCAACCAGATGTTTGAATTAGGTTTAGAGCGGCTTCACATACGAAAACCAAAAGCGGGAATAGAAGATTATCGAAAATATCTTGATCAAATAAATCCAATATATCACCACTTAATTTCGGTTCATGCATTTCCGGAACTTTTAAAAGACTTTACTACAATTGGATTTCATTGTACAGGAAAAATAATTAATAACTCTACAAAAATGGATTTTGTATTTTCAAATAATCCTAAAATAATATCCGCCTCTTTTCATTCATGGGAAGAATTGAAAAACAACAATTACCCATTTGATTATATTTTTATTAGTCCCATTTTCAATAGCATGTCGAAACCCGGATATACTGGAAACATAGCTATTAATAGGATACAATCTTCCCGTTTGGCAATTAAAATGGAAAAGAAATTTTGTCCAAAAATTATTGGATTGGGTGGTATTTCAGAAACAAATATGCATGTATTATACAATGCCGGTTTTGAAGGGGTTGCAATTATTGGAAATATTTGGTTAATGCCAAACGCGGTAACCAGGTTTATTTTATTAAAAAATTATTTATCAAATTTAAATGAGGGTAAAGGCCAAAACACGTAACTAAAAATTATATTCAAATGAAAGTTGCCAATACCCAATAACACCAATACCTGCAAAAGAGCCAACCGGAAGATACATATTAGCAGTAGGGCGTATACTAAATGATCCCAAATCAATTTCAGATTCGATGCCTAAACCAATATTATTAAGGTTAAAAGATTCAGCCATATTAGAAGAATATATGTAGTTGGCAGGTATTATGGTTCCGCTGCTCCGGGAAGCACCACCGGTATTCCTACCCCTTCCGTTAGCAGCGGCAGATCGATTAGCCGATGCCGCCGCTGCACTGTTTTTTACAATCTTAGTAAATTTTTTATTTCGGCCAATATATTTTGTAATGTTTAAAAGTGAAAAATACTGATTGGTACCTGCATTTAAAGTGAGAGATGGACTAATTAAATAGCTGGCATTTTTTTTACTCCAACTAAATGCATGACTTATGCCAACCGTAGCGCCGATATCATATGCGGAAGTGGAAGAAATATTTTCAGTATCTTTCCCAAATCCAATACCAGCCTGAATAAACGGACGAACCCAGCCTTTTTTATAAGTCAGTGAAGTATATATTTCATTATTCAAGGGAGTATAAGGAATACTTGTATTACCAGTAAAAAAATAGTGGCTGTAATCTAAAACATAATCCCAAATTTTTTTATCATATTGTTCTATTCCTGCAGTTATTATATGAGCATAAATACCCGGAGTTGCGCCTCCTATAACGAATTTTGGTGAATATATAATACCAATACCATTATCATTCCTGTATGAAAAACAGGGAGACATGGAAAAGCTATTTACAAAACTTGTGTCGGTTCCTGATATACTATACACAGGTATCGGCTCTATATTCAATCCAATTGAAGGATGCCACTTACTCCCAATATTAGTACTGTCATTGTTTTGGGTATTTCCAATTGAGAAAATTGCAAGAAAACAAATTAGTAAAAATAGATT
>JAKAKY010000224.1 GCA_021824365.1 Bacteroidota bacterium
GATACAATTGTAGTGTCAACCCAGCACGATGATTTTGATACGGAAGCAAAAATGCAGGCTAAGATCAGAAAAGACATGATTGAAATCCTAATTCCTCGTGTTAAATCGAAATATAAAAAATACGCTAAACTTTTCAATAACCAGGTAAAATACCATATTAACCCTACCGGAAAATTTGTAATTGGTGGTCCACATGGCGATACCGGTTTAACAGGAAGAAAAATTATTGTAGATACCTACGGTGGTAAAGGTGCACATGGTGGTGGCGCATTTAGTGGAAAAGACCCTTCTAAAGTAGATCGTTCTGCAGCTTATGCTACACGCCACATTGCTAAAAATTTAGTAGCTGCCGGTGTTGCCGATGAAATTTTGGTGCAGGTTTCTTATGCTATTGGTGTAGCACAACCCACCTCTATTTACGTAAACACTTATGGTACTGCTAAAGTAAACATGAGCGATGCTGAAATCAGTAAAATTGTTACTGAAATATTTGATATGCGCCCTTATTTTATTGAGCAACGTTTAAAATTACGTAATCCTATTTACAGCGAAACAGCTGCTTATGGACACATGGGTCGTAAAAATGAAGTGGTTACTAAAGAGTTTAAAAGCCCGGATGGTAAAGTGAAAAAAGTAAAAGTAGAATTGTTTACCTGGGAGAAATTAGATTATGTTCCAAAAGTGAAAAAAGCATTTGGCATTTAATAATGGTACAATTATTTTCATAAAGTAAGAGGCTGTCTGAAAAGATGGCCTTTTACTTTGCAATACCCTACTTTTAACTTAAATAAGTGGTATGTTGGCACACAATGAAACCAATCCCTGGGTAGTATTAGATGAGCAGGAAGTATATCAAAATGCCTGGATAAAACTCCATCATTATAAAGTAATCAATCCATCAGGGAAAGAAGGAATTTATGGGAAAGTACATTTTATCAACAAAGCCATAGGCATAATTCCAATTGATGAAAATTTACATACCTATTTGGTAGGCCAGTATCGTTTTACCTTACAACAATACAGTTGGGAAATTCCGGAAGGCGGTTGTTCCGGGCATGAAACCTCACTCAGTGCGGCAAAACGCGAATTAATGGAGGAAACCGGTTTACAGGCCGCAAAATGGGTGTACCTGGGAAAGGCTTTTCTTTCTAATTCAGTAACCGATGAATTAGCTGAATTTTTTGTTGCTACCGAATTATCCCTTTTTACCGCATCGCCGGAAGAAACAGAACAATTGCAAATTAAAAAAGTACCGCTGCAACAGGCATTTGAAATGATTGAGAATGGCACCATTACTGATGCGGTATCTGTATTGGCTTTGCAAAAACTGCAATTAATGTGGATGCAGGGAAAATGGAAACCATAATTTTGCAGCATGGGTAAAACATCATCCACACTAATTATTGGCCGTCAACCCATAATTGAAGCAATTGAACAGGGTAGGGCCATTGATAAAATATTGCTACAAAAAAATGCCTCAGGCGAAACAGTAGCTGTTATTCGGCAACTTTCAAAACAGCATCAAATACCCATTCAATTAGTTCCGGCTGAAAAATTAAATTATTTAACCAGGGCCAACCATCAGGGTGTAGTGGCTTTTGCTGCCCTGGTGCCTTATATGGATTTACAGCAAGTAATTGATTTTGTTGTGCAGCAAGGCACCGTTCCATTATTTGTAATGTTAGATGGTATTACCGATGTTAGGAATATTGGTGCTATTGCACGCAGCGCATTATGTTGTGGTGCACAGGCTTTGATTATACCCGATAAAGGCGTTGGCGCTTTGAATGAAGAGGCTTTAAAAAGCAGTGCTGGTGCATTAGAACAGATTCAGGTATGTAGGGTAAACAGTTTATTGAAAGCGGTAGATACATTACATTTAAACGGCATTCAGGTATTTACCTCAGAAATGCGTGCCGATAAAAATGTTTTTGCATTAAATTTTACCTTGCCCACCTGTGTTATTATGGGTGCAGAAGGCAAGGGTGTGCAGGCGCATTTGGCAAAAGCAGCCGATTATTTTTTTAAAATTCCAATGGCTGCTAATTTTAATTCATTTAATGTATCGGTGGCTACCGGTATTATTTTGTATGAAGCGCTCAAACAACGGCAATTTTCATAGTACAACCTCCTTGTTTCAATTATAACAACACAATTATGAGCACTGCTGCAAACACCATACAACTTATTGAATGCCCCAGAGATGCTATGCAGGGCTGGCCACATTTTATTCCTACCGAAAAGAAAATCAATTATATCAATCAACTGTTACAGGTAGGGTTTCATACGATTGATTTTGGCAGTTTTGTATCGCCCAAAGCTATACCCCAAATGGCCGATACTGATGAAGTGATGAAAGGACTGCAATTAAATAATACGCTTACCAAATTATTGGCTATTGTTGCCAATGTACGTGGTGCCGAAACAGCAGTGATGTTTGATGAGATAACTTATATAGGATTTCCTTTTTCGATTTCTCCTACTTTTCAATTGCGCAATACCAACAGTACGCAGGAGGAAAGTATGCATACAGTTGATGCTATACAGGAACTGTGTATTAAAAATAACAAACAATTGGTGGTGTATTTAAGCATGGGCTTTGGTAATCCTTATGGAGATGTATATAATAGCGAAATATTGCTGCAATGGGCAGATGCAATGATTCAAAAAAATAGTACTATCATTTCATTGGCCGATACAGTTGGTTTGGCTACGCCTGAACAAATAAAACAAGCATTTCAGGAATTGATTTCTGCTTATCCACACATTATTTTTGGGGCACATTTACATGCCAGCTCTGATAATAGTGTGGCTAAATTAGCTGCTGCTTATGAGTCAGGCTGTAAACGTTTTGATGGCGCTTTGCGTGGTTATGGCGGATGCCCCATGGCACAAAATGAGTTAGTGGGTAATATGGATAGTTTAGTTGTAATTAATTATTTTAGTCAACAGGGGCATCCATTCTCATTCAATACCCGGGCTTTAGAAAATAGTGTGCAATTAGCAAGTGAAATATTTGGCTAATGCACAGTAAAATTTCCGATAAATAATCTGAACATGAAGTTTCACGCTGAATTTGATATTCAAAAAATAGATCAACCTATTCATCATCGCCATAAAATAATGTTGATAGGTTCTTGTTTTACGGAGAATATAGGCGAAAAATTAAGTAATACCGGCTTTTCAGTGCTGCAAAACCCCAACGGTATTTTGTTTAATCCGGTGAGTGTGGCAGAGGCTATTATCAATATTATTCAGCAAAAAATATATATACCATCCGATTTGTTTTGTTTGAATGAAACCTGGCATAGCTGGCAGTTTCATAGCCGCTTTTCAGGCATTACGCCGGAAGATGCCGTTCAAAAAATAAATACATCCATACAATCGGCACACCAGTTTCTAAAAAATACTGATTACCTTATAATTACTTTAGGCTCTGCCTGGGTATACACTTTAACAGAACAGGCAGCTAATAGTCAACCCGGTACCATTGCTGCCAATAACCATAAAGCTCCATCTGCATGGTTTCAAAAAAAATTAATGGATATCACTCAAATTATTACGGTATTGGGTACTATGTTAGACAGGTTAGGAGTATTTAACCCAAATATAAAAATTATTTTTACCATTAGTCCGGTACGCCATTTACGTGAAGGTGCCATCAACAACAACCGAAGCAAATCGGCTTTAATTAGCGCAGTGCATTATTTAACGGAGCAACTGCCTAAATTGTATTATTTTCCTGCATATGAATTGGTAATAGATGATTTGAGAGATTATCGGTTTTATGCGGAAGATTTAGTTCATCCTAACTATGCCGCCACCGAATATGTTTGGACTAAACTGATGGAAGCATGTATGGAGCCGGATACCATTTCACTCATAAAAAAAATGGATGAAATTAATCTTGCATGTCGGCATAAGCCCTTCAATCCTGATACTTCACAGCACCAGGCATTTTTAAAAAAATATGCAGCATTAACACAGGCATTACTGAATGAGTTTCCTTTTTTACCGTTAGCAGACACATTGCAATATTTTCAGCAGGGTATACACCACTAAGAATTAGCGGCGTTCTTTAATGTATTTTATCTCCTCTTAACGCAGTACTTTGCATTACTTTTGTTCCATATGCCAGCCATTATTGCCAGTGTTGTTTTACTTTTTCGGGCGGGCTATACTGTTTGGCTAATTCTATAAATAAAGTATAATACCTGCTTCACTTTCCATAAAACGGCGGTAAAAATTACGCAGGATTGTATCTTCCAAACCCTCACTTAATCGTTTGAATCGTTCGCAACTGCGGGCTTCTATCAATGCCATTGTT
>JAKAKY010000029.1 GCA_021824365.1 Bacteroidota bacterium
CTATTTCTTATTTTATTGCCTAATTGGGCTATTTTTAGCCGTACAAAAGTAATTCCATTTTATCGGGTTTAATTACGAAATTTGATTTTAATTGATTATTTAACTGATGGCTGCTATATATTTTCATACTGCCGACCGCCCATTTCATTTTCCCCAAAAAAAAATTCTGAAAGCTTTTCTTGGGTCTGTTTTTCAATTAGAACATACTATAGGCAAAAGGGTAGATTATATTTTTTGCTCTGATGCATATTTATTAGAAATGAATCGACAATTTCTATATCATGATACTTATACAGATATCCTAACCTTTGATTTAACGGAAGATAAATCTACTGGTTCCGTTGCCGAAATATATATAAGTACCGACCGGGTAAAAGAGAATGCGGTGAACCATGATACTATTTATACGGAAGAGCTACTTAGGGTAATGATCCATGGCATCTTGCATTTATGCGGATACAAAGACAAAACCGCTATAGAACAATCTATGATGCGCGAAAAAGAAGCCATTTATATCAATGCATTTGAAAGTCTTACTCAATAAACCCCTTTGTTCCACGTGGAACATGCAAGCAGAGCGGGTTATATCTAATGGTTTCACGTGGAACAATTCCATGCATCCATAAAACCCTTATTCATGTGTACATTTGCAAAAAAACACAACAAGATGTTTGCTGAATACGATGTAATTGTAGTGGGTGCCGGACATGCCGGTTGTGAGGCTGCAGCCGCAGCTGCCAATATGGGAAGTAAGGTTTTATTGATAACCATGAATATGCAAACCATTGCCCAAATGAGTTGTAACCCCGCCATGGGGGGTATCGCTAAAGGACAAATTGTAAGAGAAATAGATGCTTTGGGGGGTTATAGCGGTATTGTAACGGATAAAAGCATGATTCAGTTTAGAATGCTGAATAAAAGTAAAGGCCCGGCCATGTGGAGCCCAAGAGCACAAAACGACCGTATGTTGTTTACCGCCATCTGGCGGCAAATGCTGGAAAATACCCCCAATGTAGATTTTTACCAGGATATGGTACGCCAACTCATCATCCAAAACAATAAAGCCTGTGGTGTCATTACTCAATTGGGGCATCAAATCAAGGCCAAAGCTGTGGTAGTAACCAGTGGTACTTTTTTAAATGGTGTGATTCATATTGGTGAAAAACAGTTTGGCGGTGGCCGTGTGGCCGAAAAAGCGGCTACCGGCATAACCGAACAATTGGTGGCCTTGGGCATGGAAAGTGATCGATTGAAAACAGGTACACCCCCAAGAGTAGATGGAAGAAGCTTAGATTATACCAAAATGGAAGAACAAAAAGGGGATGATATCATTACCGGATTTTCTTATTTACCCCATGTACCCATTCGGCCCGAACAACAAAAAAGTTGCTTTATTACCTATACCAATACCACCGTACACAATATTTTAAAAACAGGATTCGATAGAAGTCCGATGTTTCAGGGCAGAATTGAAGGCGTTGGCCCCCGCTATTGCCCCAGTATTGAAGATAAGATTAACCGTTTTGCAGAACGCGACCGGCACCAGCTATTCGTAGAACCGGAGGGATGGAATACCGTAGAGATTTATGTCAACGGCTTTTCTACTTCTTTACCGGAAGAAGTTCAAATACAGGCCTTGAAACAAGTACCCGGTTTTGAAAACTGTAAAATATTTAGGCCGGGCTATGCCATTGAGTATGATTTCTTCCCTCCTACCCAATTAACCCATTCATTAGAAACCAAAGCCATACAGAACTTGTTTTTTGCCGGACAGATTAATGGCACAACCGGTTATGAAGAAGCTGCCTGCCAGGGTATTATGGCAGGAATTAATGCCCATTTAAAAATTACAGCCAAAGCGTCCTTTATATTGAAACGAAGTGAAGCCTATATTGGGGTATTGATAGATGATTTAATTAGTAAGGGAACCGAAGAACCCTACCGCATGTTTACCAGCAGGGCTGAATTTAGAACCCTGTTGCGTCAGGACAATGCCGACCTGCGGTTAACGGAAATGAGTTTCCGAATGGGTTTAGCTAATCAGGAAAGAATAGAAAGAGTACAACAGAAAAAAGCAGCCGTAGCTGAAATTACCGGGCAATTACAACAATATAATGTAGAGCCGGATGCTATTAATTCTTATTTAGAACGCATTGCCTCTGCCCCATTGAGTGAAAAACAAAAAGCCGCCAAATTATTATTGCGCCCATCGGTGAATTTGGTGGATATGTTGCCCGGCTTGCCCGGTTTAGCTGCAGCGTTTAAACATACGGCAGCAGACTATTTAGAACAGGCCGAAATTCAAATCAAGTACGACCGGTATATTGCTAAAGAGCAGGAATTAGTAGAAAAAATGAGCCAGATGGAAGATTTAATCATTCCGGATCGTTTTGATTATGACCGTTTGCAGGCCCTCTCCTCTGAAGCCAGACAAAAATTTAAAAAAGTACAACCTCGAACCATAGGTCAGGCTGGTAGAATTAGTGGCGTAAACCCCAGCGATATTCAAATACTCATGGTGTATATGGGCAGATAATTCCTTAATTTTAAGGCATTCATCTAAACTTAGATACTTATGCACAAGAAAATTGGAATACCGGCATTATGGCTAATGCTGATTAGCGTTGGTTTCATGGCCTGTTATACTTCTCCTAAATCAATGACTGTAAAGGAATACTTTGCACCGCAGGATTCGGGCGTACAAATTGCCGGCATTAAAATGATTCCCATACAAACACCGGTAGGAACTTTTCGGGTATGGACCAAGCGCATTGGCAACAATCCCACCATCAGGGTATTGTTATTACACGGTGGTCCGGCTATGACGCATGAATACCTGGAATGTTTTGAAAGCTTCTTTCCAAAAGAGGGTTTTGAAATGATTGAATATGATCAGTTAGGTTCTTATTATAGCGACCAGCCCACCGATAGTAGTTTATGGACATTGCCCCGCTTTGTAGAAGAAGTAGAGCAGGTAAGAAAAGCGTTGGGATTGAATAAAGATAATTTTTATTTGCTGGGCAATTCATGGGGCGGCATTTTAGCCATGCAATATGCCCTGAAATACCAGCAAAACCTGAAGGGATTGATTGTCTGCAATATGATGAGCAGTTGCCCGGCTTATGGCAAATATGCCAGTGATGTTTTGGCCAAACAAATGGAGCCTAAAGTATTAGATACCATTCGCGCCATAGAAGCCCGTGGTGATTATAAAAACCCCAAATACATGGCGTTATTATTGCCTAATTTCTATCAACAACACCTATGTCGTTTAGCAGAATGGCCCGATCCGGTAAACCGTGCCTTTAAACACGTTAATGAAACTATTTATACCATGATGCAAGGTCCTTCTGAATTTGGCATTTCCGGCCGATTGGCTAACTGGGATATCAGTAATCAGTTAAAAAATATTACTGTTCCCACATTAGTGGTAGGCGCAAAATACGATACCATGGACCCCGATTATATGAAATGGATGAGCAAACAGTTTCCCCATGGCCAATATTTGTATTGCCCCGAAGGTAGCCATTTAGCCATGTGGGATGACCAGCAACATTTTTATCCCGGCGTCATCAGCTTTATCAAAGCCGTAGATAAAGATAAATTTAAATAATACTATATTTCAATATAATTATAAGCGAAGCACCACAGCTTCGCTTTTTTAATGGGGTTAACCATAAAATTGATTGCAATCACTGAAAAAATGATGAGCGGTTTTATTACTAAACCAAAAATTGTAGCTTTAAATCTCCTTACTTCAAAACCAACTATTATGAGAAAAGTACAACTCTTACTACTGGGGCTTATTGTTTGCCTAATGGTACGAGCTCAGGAAACCTTTCCGGTAAACGGAGTGGCAGACCCACGCACCCGTTCCTTTGCTTTTGTGAATACCACTATTGTAAAAGATGCCCAAACCACGCTCAACAATGCCACTTTATTGATAAAAGAAGGTAAAATTATAGCCGTAGGTAATAATGTAACTATACCACCCGACGCAGTAGTAATAGATTGTAACAACAAATACCTCTACCCATCTTTTATTGATGCATATACTGATTATGGTGTTACAGCATCTACCCGCCCCACCGGTGGCTTTAATTTTATGGCTCCTACACAATTTACTTCTAACATCAAAGGAGCTTATGGCTGGAACCAGGCCATTAAACCACAGGTAAATGCCATTGACCAGTTTAATGCCGATGAAAAAAAAGCAGAACCCTACAGAATGATGGGCTTTGGTACCGTTTTAACCCATGTAAAAGATGGCATAGCCCGTGGAACAGGCGCTGTGGTAACCTTAGCTAATGAAGCCGATAATTTTGTTGTAGTAAAAGAAAAAGCTGCTGCCCATTTCTCTTTCAACAAAGGCAGTTCTACCCAAAGCTATCCCTCCAGTTTAATGGGCTCCATTGCACTATTGCGCCAAACGTATTTAGATGCCAAATGGTACAAAAACAAACCGGCAACCGAAGGCACCAATCTGTCGTTAGAAGCCTGGAATAACCTACAGTCATTACCACAAATATTTGAGGCAGATGATAAATGGAACGATTTACGTGCCGACAGAATTGGCGATGAATTTGGCATACAATACATCATTAAAGGCGGAGGAAATGAATACCAGCGTATGCCCGAAATAATTGCTTCTAAAGCAACTTATATATTACCGCTTAACTTTCCGCAGGCAAAGGATGTTGAAGATCCTAACGATGCCCGCTTTGTGTCGCTGGCCGATATGAAAAACTGGGAGCTGGCACCCACCAATCCCGCTGCCTTTGAAAAAGCCAATGTTCCCTTTTGTTTAACTACCAGCGACTTAAAAGATGTAAAACAATTTATGCCCAACTTACGGAAAGCCATTGCCGATGGCCTTTCTGAAAAAGCAGCATTAGAAGCATTAACCAAAACACCGGCTACCCTGCTGAATGTGTATGATAAAGTAGGCAGCTTAGATGCAGGAAAATTAGCCAACTTCATTATCACTACCGGTTCTGTATTTGATGAGAATACCAAAATTGTTGAAAACTGGATTCAGGGAAGAAACTATGCTATCAACCCCGCTGAATGGAATACCGTTAGTGGTGAATATACTTTAATTTTACACACACAAAAAGGCATACAGCAATATAACCTGCTGGTGAAAAACAGCACCACCGCACAAATACTGCAAGCCGATACCGTTAGTGTAAAATTGGGTTACGATGGTAAAACTGTAAAAATGCAATTTGCTTTAGAGGGCAACAAAAAAGCAGAAGGTGAAAGGCCACATCACGCCGGCCAATATTTATTAAGCGGACTGGCATTGAAAGAAAACTGGAGTGGTACCGGAAGAGACGATATGGGCAATGCTTTTACCTGGACAGCCGCTTACTCCAAACCCCTCCTTACTGAAACAGCCAATAGTAGAAAAAGAATGCAGAGCAGGCCCTTGGCTAAAGTAACGTATCCGTTTGATGGATATGGATTTGAAGAAATGCCCAAACAACAAAACATGCTGATTAAAAATGGTACGGTATGGACTAATGAAAAAGAGGGCGTAGTAACCAATACCGACATTTTGATAAGAAATGGCAAAATTGCCAAAGTGGGCAAAAATTTAACCGACCCCACTGCCATCGTAATTGATGCTACCGGCATGCATGTAACACCCGGTATTATTGATGAACACTCACATATTGCCGCAGCCTCAATCAATGAAGGTGGACAATCGGTTACATCTGAAGTTAGAATTGGCGATAACCTGAATCCCGATGATATTAACATTTACCGTCAGTTAAGTGGCGGCGTTACTACCTCACATATCTTACACGGCTCGGCCAATACCATTGGCGGCCAAACCCAATTAATTAAATTACGGTGGGGCGCTGACGATGAACAATTGAAATTTGCCGGAGCAGATCCCTTCATCAAATTTGCGCTGGGTGAAAATGTTAAGCGTACTACCTCACCCGCTAATAACCGTTTCCCCGACACACGGATGGGGGTTGAACAAGTAATGGCAGACGCCTTTACCCGTGCAGTAGATTATGAAGCGGCCATGAAAAAAGACCCCATCAATACCCGTAGAGATTTGGAATTAGATGCGTTGGTAGAAATTTTAAGTAAAAAGCGCTTCATTACCTGTCACTCTTATGTACAGAGCGAAATTACTGCTGCTATGCGGGTTGCAGAACGTTTTGGCTTCCGAATTAATACTTTTACACATATATTGGAAGGCTATAAGGTAGCTGATAAAATGAAAACACATGGCGCTAATACTTCTACCTTCTCCGACTGGTGGGCGTATAAAAACGAAGTAAAAGATGCCATTGCCTACAATGCTGCTATTATGCACAAAGCAGGATTGAATGTATGTATTAATTCGGATGATGCAGAAATGGCGCGCCGTTTAAATCAGGAAGCCGCTAAATCTATTAAATATGGTGGCTTGAGCGAAGAAGCCGCGTTGAAAATGGTGACCATTAATCCTGCCAAAGCCTTGCATGTAGACAATAAAGTAGGCAGTATTAAAGAAGGAAAAGATGCCGATATCGTGATTTGGTCGGCCAACCCCTTAAGCATTTATGCTTCTGCACAAAAAACCATTGTAGATGGCATCGTGTATTTTGACAGAGAAAGAGATGCACAAATGCGGAAGAAAATTCAGGAAGAACGCAACAGGCTAATACAGAAAATGATTGGTGAAAAAAGAAGCGGTGCATCCGTAATGCGGGCACAACCCAGTTGGCAATATGTATTAAGCTGTGGCGACCACGACCATCATGATGGCATGATAACCATAGATATTAGTGAAGAGGATGGAGTTTCAGCCCAAACAGTAGAAACCATTTCTCAAAACAAATAAATCCATTCATACCTGTAACAGGATGAAACATACATCAAAAAATTAGGAAACATGAAAACAATGAGAATAACCCTGATACTTGTGGCTATATTCATGATGAACGCAGCCGCCTTTGCACAGGATGATATATTACCTGCCAAACCTTATATAGGCCGACTGTTTATTACCAATGGCACTGTGCATGTTGGCAATGGTACTGTAATTGATAAAGCCACCATTGAAGTAAATAACGGCAAAATTGTGGCCATCCACACTTCGGAAGTAAGCATACCTGCTGAAGCCAAAAAAGTAGATGCTACGGGTAAACAAGTATATCCCGGTTTAATTTTACCCAACACCGATTTAGGGTTAAAAGAAATAGCCAATGGCGTACGTGGCAGTAACGACTATTTAGAATTAGGCGACCTAAATCCGAATGTACGGTCAATAGTAGCCTATAATACCGATTCAAAAATCATCAATACATTGAAGGCTAACGGTATACTATTGGCGAGTGTAACACCAGAAGGAGGCAGCATTAGCGGCTCATCTTCTGTAGTACAATTAGATGCCTGGAATTGGGAAGATGCTGCATATAAAATGGACAATAATATTCACATGAATATGCCCAGTTTTATCCGTCGCCCCGGTAGAAGATTTGGTGCTTTTAACCCGGAGAATATGCCTGACCCTTCTAAAGAAGCCTATGAAAAAATTGACGAACTGAAAAATTTCTTCCGTCAGGCAAAAGCATATATTGCCGAAAGCAAACATACCCAAACCAATTTAAAGTTTGAAGCGGTAAAAGGCTTGTTCGATGGTAGTAAACACCTCTTTATTCATGCTGATCAGGTAAAACAAATGCTGGCCGCCATTGATTTTGCCAAAGAGTTTGGATTTAAAGTAACCTTAGTAGGCGCCAGTGATAGTTATCAGATTGCCGGGTTATTGAATACCCATAATATTTCGGTTATTTTAAATCAGGAACACGCTTTACCAACTACTGAAGATGATGATGTAGATCAGCCGTTTAAAACCCCCGGCGAATTGCAAAAAGCAGGTGTTTTATTTGCCTTGAATGATGCCTTTGATGAAGCCCGTTACCGCAATTTGATGTTCAATGCAGGTACTGCAGCCACTTATGGATTAACCAAAGAGCAGGCATTACAAGCCATTACCCTGAATAGTGCCAAAATTTTAGGGATTGATGACAGAACCGGTTCTATTGAAGTAGGAAAAGAGGCGAATATTGTTGTAAGTGATGGGGATATCTTAGACATGCATTCCAGCATTATTCGTCATGCTTTTATTCAGGGAAGAGAAGTAAGTTTGGAAAACAAACAAACCGAACTGAACAGAAAATATTTAACCAAATATGGTTTCACACAGTAGTAGAGCCCAATATGCACAAAAACCAAAAAGAGGTTGCCCCATCCCAAATGGCAGCCTCTTTTCTTTTTCGCCTCCGCGCAATTCTATACCTTAGCTGCTATGCAGAAAAAATTATTTTTATTAGATGCGTTTGCCCTCATTTTTCGGGCGTATTATGCATTGATACGTAGCCCCAGAATTACCAGTAAAGGTAAAAACACCAATGCGCAGTTTGGATTTACCAATACATTAATTGAGTTAATGAATAAGGAAAAGCCCACGCATCTAGCCGTTTGCTTTGATTTGGAAGGACCTACCGGGCGGCACACCGATTTTGCAGATTATAAAGCCAATCGCCAGGAAACACCGGAAGATTTGTTAGCTGCTATTCCCGATATCAAAAAAATTATAGAAGCCTTCAATATTCCGGTGATTGGTATTCCGGGTTATGAAGCCGATGATGTAATTGGCACATTGGCCTGGGAAGCACATGATGCCGGATACGAAGTGTTTATGGTAACCCCTGATAAAGATTACGGTCAGTTGGTGCGTGGTGGCATTACGATTTATAAACCGGCATATCAGGGTGGTAATATAGAATTAATGGGCCCAAAAGAAGTTTGTGAGAAATGGAATATTGATAGCATTAGTCAGGTGGTAGATATGCTGGGCCTGATGGGCGATGCAGTAGATAATATTCCCGGCATTCCCGGAATTGGCGAAAAAACAGCCGCCAAACTATTAAAAGAATATGGTACACTCGAAAATGTATTAGCCAATGCCGACCAGATAAAAGGCGCTGTTGGCGAAAAAATAAGAGCCGGAAAAGACAGTGCTATTATCAGTAAAAAATTAGCCACCATTATTACCAATGTGCCCGTTAGTTTTCATGAAGAAGACTTTCGCTTAAAATCATTCAACAAAGAAAAACTGATTGAAGTATTTACTGAACTGGAGTTTAAAACTTTGGGGAAAAGAGTGTTGGGCGAAGACCTGCCGGCATTTACCACTGCTCCGCAAGCCATACAAACCGATTTGTTTGGGGCACCGGTGATGGCTCAAAACAATAACAGCAGTAAACCATCTGCCTACAGTAACCCGGCACCGTTAGTAGAAGATTTCGGAATCAAAGACAGTAGTGCGATAGAACATCATTACCATTTGGTAAACACCACGGCCCAAATACAACAACTAATAGAAACCTTACTGCAACAAAAAGAAATTGCTTTTGATACCGAAACCACCGGTATTGATGCCAATCAGGCAAAACCCGTAGGAATGAGTTTTGCCTTCCGGCCACACGAAGCATATTATGTGCCTGTACCAAAAGACAAAATAGCCGCTAAGGCATTACTGCAACAATTTATCCCCTTATTTAACCGGGAAGAATTGCTGTGGATTGGCCAAAATATTAAATACGATTGGCTGGTATTGAAATGGCAGGGCATTGAACTAAAAGGAAAAATTTTAGATACCATGCTGGCGCATTATGTAATAGAGCCCGATGGCAAACACAATATGGATGGCATGAGCGAACAGTATTTGCACTATCAGCCTATTTCAATAGAAACACTGATTGGCAAAAAAGGAAAGGGCCAGGGTAACATGCAGGATGTGGATTTGGAAAAAATAAAAGAATATGCTGCAGAAGATGCCGATATCACCCTTCAATTAAAACAGGTATTAATGCCCTTTGTAAGGGAAAAACAAGTGGAACAGGTATTGGAGCAAATTGAAAATCCTTTAGTGCCCGTACTGGCACGGATGGAATATGAAGGGGTGGCAATAGATGTTGAATTTTTAAAAGCGTATAGTAAAACATTAGCTACCGAAGCAAAAGCCGCAGAAGAAAGTGTGTATCAACAAGCCGGTGTGCGTTTTAATTTAGCCTCACCCAAACAGTTGGGTGAAGTGTTGTTTGATAAACTGCAATTAGACCCCTCGGCCAAAAAAACAAAAACAGGCCAATACCAAACAGGGGAGGATGTTTTAGCTAAGTTGGCCGCTAAAGGCCATAAAATTGTGGAAGATATCCTGGCTTTTCGCGAACTCACCAAACTTAACTCCACTTATGTGGAGGCATTGCCCGCCTTAATACATCCTATCACCGGCAGGGTACATACTTCATATGCACAGGCGGTAGCCGTAACCGGAAGGCTGAGCAGTAATAATCCCAATCTGCAAAATATTCCCATTCGCAGCGATCGGGGCCGCGAAATCAGAAAAGCATTCATTCCCCGCGAAAAAAACCGGTTCATTGTTAGTGCCGATTATTCACAAATTGAATTGCGCATTGTAGCAGCCATTAGTGGCGATGCCAATATGTGTGCAGCGTTTAAAGCAGGAAAAGATATTCATACCGCCACTGCAGCCAAAGTATATGGCATTGATGAAACGGCGGTTACCAAAGAAATGCGCTACAAAGCCAAAAGTGTGAACTTTGGTATTATATACGGACAAGGTGCTTTTGGCTTAGCCGATAATTTGGGCATATCCCGCACCGAAGCCAAAGAAATGATTGACAATTATAAAAGAGAATTTCCGGGCATCACTAATTATATGCAAAACACCATTGCCTTTGCACAAAAAAATGGATATGTAGAAACTTTAATGGGGAGAAAGCGCTGGTTAAAAGATATTAATTCTGCCAACTTCACGGTGCGTGGTTATGCTGAACGCAATGCCATTAACTCTCCCATACAGGGAACGGCTGCAGATATGATTAAATTAGCGATGATAAAAATTGATGCTGCCATACGGCACGAAAAATTACAGTCGGTAATGATATTACAGGTGCACGATGAATTGGTATTTGATGTGATACACGGTGAATTGGAAATAATTCAGCCCCTCATTTTAAATAATATGCGCGAAGCATTGGTATTACCCAATAAAGTACCTATTGAAGCAGAAATCGGCATTGGTAAAAACTGGTTAGAGGCACATTGATGGGGTGAAAACACCGCAATTAAATATGGAAGAGTACAATTGAAAACAATGGAACAGCAAGGCATGCCCGTATATAGCAAAATAAAGATGCAACAATGGAAGTTCGTTATGCGGGTGGGCTTTTTGTTGAGCTTTATAATCCTCTTTTATGGTTGTAAATCGGAAAAGCATTATACACACCCACATGTACAAATTGAAACCACATTGGGATATATTGAAGTAGAATTATATCCCGAAAAAGCACCCAAAACCGTGGCAGCTTTTTTGAGTTATGTTGATTCCGGATATTATAAAAGAGCCAATTTTTATCGGGTGTTGAACGATTTAAATCAACCCATAAATGCGCCAAAAACCGAGTTAGTACAAGGGGGGATTTGGAAAACCAATAACCAATTGGCTACTTCAGTTCCCGGTATACCTCATGAAAGTACACAGCAAACCGGGTTGAAGCATGAAGCAGGAACCGTATCATTAGCCAGGATGGCACCCGGTACAGCGGGTACAGAGTTTTTTATTTGTATGGAACAGGAGCCCGGGTTGGATTACGGCGGCGCGAACATGGACGATAAACAGGGTTTTGCTGTATTTGGTAAAGTGGTGAAAGGTATGGATATTGTTGAAAAAATTTATAACAGCAGCGACTATAACCAATATTTAGATCCACCGGTGGTTATTTTTAATATTCGGCGATTATAAAAAATGCGCTGTAGTTTGATGTCAGCGCATTAATAATGATATTTAAATTGCTTATTACTGTTTTTTCAATTCCATTTTTTGAATATTCCCTTGCCCGTCGGTGGTTTTCCATACCTGGTATTTGGCCTTATTCGTAACAATAATCCATGATTTAGGGAATTGTGCATTATCGCTATTGAGGGTAACATTTTGTCCGTTAATGGTCCAGGTAAATGGTTTTTGATCGTTGGTTTGATTACCCAAAATAGAATAGCTGAGTGATTTTACACCGCTTCCGTCTTTTTTAAATTGTATGGTACCCACATTACTGGCTTCTGCATTTTGCTGGTTAATATTGGTTTCCTGAAATTTTATAATGTTCCAGTTGCCGGTTAAACGTTGTTGTAAACTGCAGGCGCTAAATAAAATTGTTGCTGCAAAAAGGGTACTCAAAACTTTCATTTGGTTCATAATAAACGGTTTTATTTTTTCTTAAAAACAGGTACAGTGCTGCAAGGTTCACCGTACATAATACTTTTTACAACAGGTTGTAGTTGATGTGTAATGGCCACATAAATAGCTTCCGGAATAGGCGTATCGCCACAACCTTTAATGACCACTCTTTTATCGGCGTAAACATGTGTGGAAATGGCTTTGATATTTTGTAGCCAGGCCCATTCTAATGCCCTTTCCGGCGGTCCAACAAAAAGCTCTTTGGCTACGGGGGTTGCATAAGCACTCACCAACATATAAGCCCACATAGGAATAATGGCATCGGCCGTGCAATGAATAGCTACAATCGCTCCGGTATAGTGTTTCCAGTCTACGGCTTGTAATGCTGCTCTGAACTCTTTTTCTTTTAAAATAAGGCCCATGAACAGATATTCTTTCAAATCGAAGCAAAGAAGGGGCTCGTTGGGTGAAAAATCGGCCAAATCCAACGTAATTAATCCGCTTTCCGCCACTTTATTTACAATGGATGTTTCCATAAGGTCAACAAATTACTCATGCAAAGGTAGGGTTAATTATGGGCGGAGGGTTTCGTTATACGTTAAAAAAGGCCCCTGAACATTGCCGGGAGCCTTTTCAAAAATCACTATTTAGTGTATTAATAAAATTTGCTACGGTAATCTTTTACAACGGCCGATTTGCGTAAAGCATCCATACCTCTGTAAGTAGCCATTCTTAATGATTGTAACAAGGTTTGCTGAATGGTTTGTGACTCTTCAGGGGTGGATGTTTTGCTATTAATAGCCTCTACCTGTAAGGCAAAAACGCCATTACTACCTGCAATAGGCGGTGTAACTTTATTAAGATAGGCTTTATTAAAAGAAGCGCCTGTAAATTTAGCATCATTACCAATGCCGGTAATAAACGGAGCGCTAAAAGAAATGCTATCTGCTTTTTGAACAGAACTGCCGGTTGCAGTTGCAAAAGCATTTAAATCAGCACCGGCTTTAAACTTAGTATCCAGTAAAATTTTTGCTTTCTTTTCATTGCGCACAATGGGTTCAATCATGGGCTTTAAAATAGCAGCGGGAGGTAAACCCGGTTTAATAGCCGCAGTTACAATAGGTACCACATAATTATTGCCAATGCGAACAGGATCTTGGTCAACATCACCAACACTATGTTCATATATCCATCGAACCAATGAGCGGCTATCACCTAAGTTAGGAACGTTGTAATCGTTTTCTTTAATGTCGTCGGCTGTTAAAATGGGTTTGTTCATTTTAGCGGCAGCAGCATCAAAGTCTTTTCTGTTTTTACTGAGCGAAACAAATTGAGCAGCAGCATTTACAGCAGCCGCATCGGTTTCGTTGCTAACGGTAATGGGTTTAGCATAATAAGCAATTTTATAAGCGGGTGAAGAACCTTTTTGTCCCAGCACTTCTACATAATGCAAACCATATTCGGTAGTAATAACCCCTTTGCTTCCTACCGGCTTTTCAAAACTAAAGTCATTGAATGAAGGAACCATGCGGCCGGTGGTAAAATAATCGTAAACACCACCGCTGTTTTTATTGCCATCGTCAGAATATTTCATGGCAACAGAATCAAAAGGAATGCCTGCTTTTAATTCCATTTCAATGGTATCCATAATTTTACGGGCAGCGCTGTCTTCTCTTACTCGTTGTAATACGCCGGTTTGTTGGTCTTGTTGATGGGTGGCCACTAAAATATGACGCACTTTGGCAGAGTCGGGCAATTGCTTCATCGCAATGAGCTTGGCAATCACATACTCATTGCCATCTAAATAAGGGCCGTAAACGCCAGTTACCGGTAATTTGGTAATAGAATCAATACTTTTTTGTTTTATTTGATTTTTTGAGATGAAACCATCATAATAAGGCAAATCGGAAGTGTTTTGTGCAAAGAAACTATTGATATTGGTGTTGGTAGCTAAATCTGCTTTCTTGGCTAGTACTTGTTGGTAAGTAGCCATTGAATCGGCAGCGCTTGGGTTAGCATCAAAAGATACATAAGCGATACTACGACTTTCTTCATCACGCTTATATTCGTCTTTATGTTTGTTGGCATAGGCCATAATTTCATCATCGCTTACTTTAACAGAGGAGTCGGGTATGGCACTATAAGGGGCATACACATAAGATACATTTGAAATAAGATTATTGTCGGCCTCTGTTTTTGTACCTAACCATTTGGGAACGTACATGGCTTGTTGTAGCAAAGCCTGGTATTTGGCTTGTAGTGCCTGTTGAATGGCGGGTTTAATATATGCCTCTTCTACCTGTGCCATTTGTTGGGTATTCTTCGATTTTTTTAATTGTTCGAAGGCAGCTTTGGCTTCATCTGCCATAAACATACCGGTTTTTGGGTCGGTGAATTCGCGCTTCAAAGGCGAGGTAACGGGGTTGAATAAAATATCGCTTACTTCTTTCGCCGTAACAGTAAGGCCTAATTTTTTGTATTGTTGGTCCATAATAATGGAGGCCACTTCATTATTCCATAGTTGAGCAATGGTTTGTTCGCGGTTAGCACCACGGCCACCATACATACTTACTTTTTCTTCAAAATTGGCACGCTCAATACTTTGGCCATTTACTTTACCGATAACAGTAGTATTGGAGAAGAAATTTCCTCTGCGAAATGAACCATCTTGCAGAATAAACGCCAGTAATGCCAATGCAATAATGCCAAAAACAAACCAAGCCCCTTTGTCGCGTATGCGTTGAATAACAGACATAACTATAATTGTTAGTAATAAATTTTATAAGGATGGCAAAAATAGGGGATTAAATTTATTGCACAAATTGTGGAAAAATTACAGAAAGTTACGTGGGTTGCTGAAAATAGGGCAGTTAATTTTTTGGTAACGCTGTTTTGGAAATGCAGGTAGGTAAAAGGGTTAACAACCCGAGATTCTTTTAAACAAACCAAACGACCTGTTTTATAAGCGAATGTTGGCGGCTGTGGAAAAATTGTTGTTCAGCGAATCGGGTATTTGCTGTAGCACAGAAGATGCTGCCAAATAATGTTTGCCGGAGCTGTAGGCAAAAACACAGGAACCGTTTTTGATAGTTTGAATAATAGCAGGTGCTATTTTGGGGGGCAATGCCGGGCAGCCCTCGCTTCTGCCTAAATAACCTTGTGCCTGTATAAATTTTTCGCTGGCATACGGTGCAGAATGAATAACAATGCCCCTATTGAAGGCATTATCATTGATGCCGGATTCTAATCCGTTTAATCGAAGTGCAAACCCGTGTTTGCCGCGATATGTGTTTTCTGTTACATAAAAACCCAAGCTGCTTTCATAACTATTGGGACGGTTAGAAAAGTGGGTAGCCATTAATTTGCCGGAATTTTTTCCATGCGCTACATAAGTGTGGTATAATAATTTGCCTTTTAACAGGTTAATTACAAATAACCTTTTTTGAGAAGAAGGTAAACTAAAATCAATGATTGTTAAAAGCGCATCATTTTCAATTTTGCCAGCCTGAAATAATTCCTGCATTCCGGCTATTGCCATTTGAAAGGCAGCAAATGATAAACCTTTACTGCCTAATGCCAATTGCCGGTATAAAAATATTGGTGATGACAGGGAAGTATTTTTAAGATGATTTGTGTAATTTTTGGGTGGGCTATAAACAAGTGTAGGCGCAAAACTAAATAGCACCGGAAGGGCTACCATACATAGGATAAATTGGACTGACTTTTTAAATTGCTTCACCATCATACTGCACAAATAAATTTCAAGAGGATTGCAAACTACTTTAAATAGGTAAAAAGTAGTACGTCCGTTAAAGTTTATTAACTTTTCATTAACAACACAACCATACCAAATTACTGCATGCCCAACCAGGCAAAATATCCTGCACCCAATAAGGGGGCTTGTTGGTTTAACACCACATACACGCTTACTTCTGCTAATAATTGGCGCATTCTGCCACTGTTCTGAAAAGTTTCATCCCAAACAGTGGCATTTAATAGGGGTAAAACTTTAGGTGCAATACCTCCGGCTAAATACAATCCGCCGGTTGCTTTGTATTTTAAAATTAAATTGGCCGCTTCAATGGAAAGGTATCGATTAAACAATTGTAAAGCCTCCATACAAACAGGACAGGTGCCTTCTTGAGCCGCTTTGCTAATAGCAGCCGCTTTATCAGTAACTGTTTGAATGCCTGTTAAAACGGGGTTAGAGCATTTTTTCGCTTCTTTCAGCACCAAAAAATCCCATATATTTTCAATGCCACCACCGCTTAGTAGCCGTTCCCAGCTAACATGCAGATATTTTTCCATTAAAAAGTGCATCAGTGCAATATCCTGATGAGTGCGGGGTGCAAAATCGCAATGCCCGCCTTCAGTAGCAAAGGGGTGATAGGCTTTCCCATCAAAATACATTCCTGCTTCGCCCAGGCCGGTACCTGCAGCCAAAATGCCAATATTCCCCGGCGTTTCATTTTTTCCTTTGTGTAAAATGTGTAATTCTTCAGGGGCTACTGCAGCCAGGCCATAGGCTGTAGCTTCCAGATCGTTTAAAATGGCTACCGGGCAGTTATGCATTAGTTTGCTGATATCTTTCCCATTAATTTCCCAGCTTAAATTGGTAAATTTTACCGACCCTTCAATAATGGGTCCCGCAACGGAAAGGCAAATCCGCTCAGGTATGGGCTGATTTTTCAAAAAATCGGTTAAAATTTCCTGAAAGGAATGATAGTCTTTGCTGGTATAGCGTTGTTCTTTAACAGTCGTAAATCCCTTACCATTTGCTTTAAACAAAGCAATATTGGCTTTGGTGCCACCAATATCGCCGGCCAATACTAAAGTGTTATCTGGTGCTGATTGTAAATGCGGGAACGCAATCGGAAGATATATAGAAGGATTCATAATAAGCGGCAAGGTACTATAAATGATTTATTTGTAATGCTAACCAACTGTTGAAATTTTTTGCCTGAAAGAATATGCACATACTATTTGAATACCATATAGAGCAGTTATCTTGCAGTGCAGAAAAGTGCGGAAATTTGCGTTGCTAATATCTGCTAACAAAACTTATTGAATGTACCATAATCAGGCTTTTTAAACAAAGCCGAATAAATTAGCATGACACAGCCCAATTACTTAAACGGATTGAATGAACCCCAGCGGGAAGCGGTTACTACTATTAAAGGCCCGCTTTTAATTATTGCCGGGGCAGGAAGCGGAAAAACAAAAGTATTAACCACCCGTGTTGCACACTTAATGGCCAATGGGGTAGATGCTTTTAATATATTGGCATTAACCTTTACCAATAAGGCCGCCCGGGAAATGAAAGAACGGGTAGAAAAGATTTTGGGTAATCAGGATGCCCGCAATTTATATATCGGCACTTTTCATAGTGTATTTGCCCGCATTTTACGGGGCGAAGCACATCGGTTAGGATATCCTTCTAACTTCACTATTTATGATACAGATGATAGCCGCGCTGTTTTAAAAACCGTGATTAATGAATTGAATTTAGATGACAAGCACTATAAGCCCAATATTGTACACAACAGAATTTCATCGGCAAAAAACGTATTGGTAGGTCCGGTAGAATATGCCTCCGATTATTACATTCAGCAGGAAGATATGCGTGCCAACCGTCCGGCTATTGCACAAGTTTATGCAGCTTATGCCGCCCGTTGTTTTAAAAACGGGGCAATGGATTTTGATGATTTATTGCTCAAAATGTATGAGCTGTTGAAAACACACAACGAAGCATTGTACAAATACCAGAACAAGTTTAAATATATATTGATTGATGAGTATCAGGATACCAATCCGGTGCAATATCAAATTACCAAACTGCTGGCGGCTATTCATGAAAATATTTGTGTAGTGGGTGATGATGCTCAGAGTATTTACAGCTTTCGTGGTGCTACCATTGAAAACATTTTGCAGTTTCAAAAAGATTATGATGATGTGAAGTTGGTGAAATTAGAACAAAACTACCGCAGTACCGATACTATTATTAAAGTTGCCAACGAAGTCATTAAGAACAATAAGGGGCAAATACCAAAATTATTATGGACCGAAAATGCTACCGGCGAAAAAATTAAACTGGTGCGTACCATGACTGATAATGAAGAAGGGAAATTTGTGGCCGATACCATTCAGGAACAAAAACTCCGTAATCATTACGACAACAAAGATTTTGCTATTTTATATCGCACCAATGCACAAAGCCGTTCGTTTGAAGAAAGCCTGCGCCGCATGGGCATACCTTATAAAATTTATGGTGGCCTTAGCTTTTACCAGCGCAAAGAAGTGAAAGATTACATTGCTTACTTGAGGATAATTGTGAATACCAGAGATGAAGAAGCCCTGAAAAGAATCATCAATTATCCGGTAAGAGGAATTGGCAAAACCACTATTGAAAAAGCCGTGATTATAGCCAATGAAAAAAACACCACGCTATTTGAAGTGTTTCAATCGGCCGGTACACATGGTTTTAAGGGAGCTACGCTGGAAGCCATTCAGAATTTTGTAATCATGATTCGTTATTTTCAAACATTAATGACCAACAATAATGCCTATGAAGTAGCGGTGCAGGTGGGTAAACATACCCATTTGGTTAAAGAGTTGTTTAATGATAAAACGACAGAAGGCCTGGCACGTTATGAAAATGTGCAGGAGCTAATGAACTCTATTAAAGAGTGGACCGAAATGCCCGATAATGAAGATGGCGAAATGGTAGATAAATCGCTGGGCAGTTATTTACAGCAAATTACTTTATTAACAGATGCGGATAAAGATACCGACCCCGATGCAGACTCGGTAAAACTCATGACCATACACGCCGCTAAAGGGCTTGAATTTAAATGTGTATTTGTGGGCGGTATTGAGGAAACCCTGTTTCCCAATGCAATGAGTATTAATTCGAGAGAAGAATTAGAAGAAGAGCGCCGCTTGTTTTATGTAGCCGTAACAAGGGCTAAAGAAAAGCTTTGGTTAAGTTATGCCAATGCACGTTATCGTTTTGGTAATTTGGTACAAAATGAACCCAGCCGTTTTTTAGAAGAAATACCCGAAGCCTTATTAGATAAAAGTTATGCCGGAGGCGGTGCAAGAAACAATGCCGGTAATGGCTTTAATACCGGCAATGCCTTTCAGCGAATGCAAAGGGGTATGGGTTATAATGATATTGATGCTACAGAAAAAAAATACGGCTCTCCCCCTTCAAAAAAACAAGCTACAAAACCTGCTTATATGCAGGTTACACCGCCGCCGCCAAAAGCAGCCACTCATATACCCTCTCCCGATTTTGAACCCGGTGATCCTTCTGAAATGGAAGCAGGGCAAACCGTAGAACACCAAAAATTTGGTTTTGGAAAAATTGTGAAAATAGAAGGTGGTGCACACAACCCCATAGCCACCATTCAGTTTGAGCACAACGGCGAAAAGAAAATTATGCTGAACTATGCAAAAATCAGGATTGTACAAAAATGAATATAAACATTAAACGGTGGTTTGGGATATTTAAGCGTGTTGTAAACCTGGTAGATATTGAGCAAATTCAATCTGTTTTTTAAC